>JABDRK010000396.1 GCA_013041785.1 Eudoraea sp. | reverse complement strand
GGTAATCCTGAGGAGAAGGAAACCCGGAATTCATGAGCATAAACAATAATTCGTCGTTTGGTATTGGCATACGATTTAATGACCTCTATAGGGAGTAGGTTAGCCTCTCCGAACAAAGAAGCCACATACAGATTTCGCGGATGTTTGTACAATTCTAATATGGGCCGATCGACATGGATTTCAGCATTTCTGATCACAATAGCACGTTCTGCAAAGGGAAGTACATCGTGGTAGTCGTGAGTAGCCGTAATGCAGGTAATGCCTTCTGCCTCCAAATACCTGAACAGGTTTCGCCTGAGGCTGTTCTTGCGAAAGTTATCAATATGGCTAAAAGGCTCGTCCAGTAACAGTAACTGGGGCTTCTGAGCAAGCACTCTGGCTAGGGCCACCCGCTGCTGTTGACCAATACTCAGATGACGCACCTGTGAATTGGCATAGTCCTCCAATTCAATCATTTGAAGCAATTCCTGTGTCCGTGATTCCCGTTCTTCCGGGTAGAACACCGAAAGGAATTCTGCAATATTTTCCTTAACCGAGGTGAATGGCATAAGGTCGAATTCCTGAGAGAGGTATTTCATAAAGGGCTCTCCGGGAATCAGATTAAATAGTGGACCTTTTACTTCCTTATTACCCCAGAAGATCTTCCCCTGCTTAACGGGGATAATCCCATAAATCAATTTCAACAAAGTGCTTTTACCGCATCCACTTTCTCCCATAAGGGCCACATGCTCTCCACCCTGTATTTCAAACGAAATGTTTTTCAAAACAGGCCGGTTGTCGTAGGCAAAAGAAAGTTGTTCAATTCTGAGCATAAAAACCTTGGTAAACAGATACAAAAAAATCCGTCTCCTAAGAAACGGATTTTGTTTGATAATATTGACTGCTAATCTTTAAATTCCCTGATGACTGCCTGGTTGGGAAGTTCCTGATATCCCATATTATAAAGCGTAAATCCAAAGATGTCGGCATATTGTTCAATCGTTTTGCTAACCGGTGTGCCCGCTCCGTGACCTGCGTTGGTCTCAATCCGGATCAGGGTAGGATTATCCCCGGTCTGTTTGGACTGTAATTCCGCTGCGAACTTAAAACTGTGCGCCGGAACTACACGATCGTCATGATCTCCGGTAGTAATCAATGTGGCTGGGTACGCGCTTCCTTCTTTGACATTATGTACAGGTGAATACCCCTTGAGGTAGGCAAACATCTCTTCGCTTTCCTCTGATGTTCCATAGTCATACGCCCAACCCGCACCGGCGGTAAAAGTATGATAACGCAACATATCCAAAACCCCTACAGCAGGTAAGGCCACCTTCATCAGATCCGGGCGTTGGGTCATGGTAGCACCTACAAGCAAGCCCCCGTTGGAGCCACCGCGTATGGCAAGGTATTCCTGTGAAGTGTATTTGTTTTCAATCAGGTATTCCGCAGCTGCGATAAAGTCATCAAAAACATTTTGTTTTTTGGTTTTTATGCCAGCCTGGTGCCACTTTTTGCCATACTCACCACCCCCTCTGAGGTTAGGTACTGCATATATACCACCCTGCTCCATCCATACGGCATTTATTATACTAAAGGATGGGGTAAGGCTGATATTGAATCCTCCGTATCCGTAAAGGATGGTAGGATTTTTACCATCGAGTTCCAGGCCTTTCTTATGCGTAATGATCATAGGCACCCTGGTGCCGTCTTTTGAGTTATAGAATACCTGCGTAGATTCGTAGGCTTCCGGATCAAAATCGATCTCGGGCTTCCAGTATTGTTCATATTCCCCGGTTGCTACATCATACTTAAAGGAAGAATTTGGGGTGTTGTAGTTGGAGAAGTTGAAGTACAGTTCTTTTTCTTCCAATTTTCCACGGAATCCCCCGGCACTTCCTATGCCTGGCAGCGTTACCTCCCGGATAAGCTTCCCATCAAAATCATACTGGAACACTTTGGAGATGGCATCAACCATGTATTCCGCAAAGATATTTCCTCCTCCGGTACTGGGACTGAGCACATGCTCGGTTTCCGGGATAAGATCGGACCAGTTTTCCGGTTGGGGATTCATCGCATCAGTTTTTACAATCTTTTGATTAGGAGCATTCAGGTTAGTGACGATATATAGTGTACTCCCCTTATTATCCAGGACATAGCTATCACTTTCCGTATTGTCTAAGGCAGTTACAAACAGCCCGTTGGGATCTTTTAGATTTCTGATCAACATCTTATTCCCTGAGGTTGAGGTACTCGGATATATAATGAGGTAGTTCTCATCCTCTGTAACGCTGGCTGAAATATAGCGGTGTTTCTCTTCCAGAGAACCCCCGTAAATCAATTCGTCTTCTTCCTGGGTTGTGCCCAGTTTGTGGTAGTATACTTTATGCTGGTCGGTTTTAGCAGACAACTCACTTCCCTTGGGTTTGTCATAACTCGAGTAGTAGAACCCTTCATTGCCTTTCCAGGAGATTCCACTGAATTTGACATCTACCAGGGTGTCTTCAACTATGACCTTGTCTGCAGTATTCATTACAATAACTTTTCTCCAGTCACTTCCGCCTTCTGAAATGGAATAAGCAGCAAGACTGCCGTCTTTGGTGAAGCTCAGGCCAGCCAGGGAGGTCGTTCCGTCTTCTGAGAAGGTATTGGGATCGAGGAACACTTCCGGTTCTTCCCCTTCTTTCTGCCGGTATACCACATACTGGTTTTGAAGCCCGTCGTTTTTATAGAAATAGGTATAGTCCCCTTCTTTAAATGGGGTACTGAGCTTTTCAAAGTTCCAGAGCTTTTCCAACCTGTTTTTAAGGTCCTCCCGGAAAGGAATATTGTC
The DNA here is from genome assembly GCA_013041785.1 of Eudoraea sp. Classification (GTDB taxonomy): domain Bacteria; phylum Bacteroidota; class Bacteroidia; order Flavobacteriales; family Flavobacteriaceae; genus Lentiprolixibacter. Next base: position 4,778 of record JABDRK010000396.1, on the reverse strand, counting down.
CAAATATCCAAAAGTCACGAGGTTCTGTTCCTTCACCCAGGCTTCGGTTTCTTCGCTTCGGTCGTCTTCCAACCATCTGTATGGGTCTTTTACTTCGGTTCCAAAATAGGTGTCAGTCGTATCTCCCTGACGTGTTTCTGGATAATTCACGGCAATAGGTTCATTTTTTGTGGTTGTGTCGCAGGCAATTATTACGAGGACAATGAGGAATAGGGTATATTTTTTCATATATCTGGAAATTTGTCGCCCTAAATTACCATAAAAATACCAAGAAGCCTCCTGTCAGGGGGAGCTTTAACAGGAAATTTGGACCACTGCAGCTAGAGGAGTTGTTTTCCGGCAAGATACTCAGCAATCTGGATGGCATTGGTAGCGGCTCCTTTTCGTAAATTGTCCGCAACTATCCAAAGATTAAGCGAGTTAGGCTGGGTTTCGTCTCTCCTGATGCGTCCCACAAATACGTCATCCTTATCATGGGCATATACAGGCATGGGATAGGTATTGGTTTCCGGATTGTCCTGCACTACCACGCCCGGAGTTTCATGAAGCAGGCGACGGACGTCTTCAAGGTTGAAATCATTTTCAAATTCCACATTTACCGATTCGGAATGCCCTCCAGAAGTAGGGATTCTTACCGCTGTGGCAGTTATTGAAAAAGTACGGTCGTCCAGAATCTTTTGGGGTTCCCTGGCGAGTTTCATTTCCTCTTTGGTATACCCGTTTTCCAGGAACACATCGCAATGCGGCAATGCATTACGGTTAATCGGGTAGGGATAGGCCATTTCCCCTTCAGTTCCGGCAATTTCGTTTTCCAGCTGCTGCACGGCTTTTACGCCAGTCCCTGAAACCGACTGGTACGTGGATACCACAACGCGTTTCATTTTGTATTTGGCGTGCAAAGGCGCAAGGATCATAACCAGTTGTATGGTAGAACAATTGGGATTGGCAATAATCTTGTCGTTCTCTGTAAGCGCAGCGGCATTAATTTCAGGAACGATCAGTTTTTTGGTCGGATCCATTCTCCAGGCAGAGGAATTATCGATCACCGTAGTCCCTACTTCAGCAAATTTCGGCGCCCATTCCAGGGAGGTGTTTCCCCCGGCAGAAAAGATGGCTAAATCCGGTTTGAGCGAAACTGCCTGAGCAAGGCCAATAACCGTGTGGGATTTTCCCGCATACTGGATTTCTTTTCCTACCGATCTTTCGGAAGCTACAGGGTATAATTCAGTGACAGGGAAGGCTCGTTCCGCAAGGACCTTTAACATCACCTCGCCTACCATACCGGTGGCCCCAACAATGGCTACTCTCATTTTAATTTCAGATTAGGGCGTAAAAGTACCTCAAGCACTTTACATGAACAAACCCTGCACAACTTCATCATAATCCGGAAATCTTTCGTTACAAATAACACAAAAAAATCCGCCGGTCTGCTTAGCAGGCAAACCGGCGGTTTAATTTGGATATGTAGTGTAGCGGTACCCTTAAAAGGGCGTCGTTGTCTATTTCTTAAGCAGGTCCCGTATCTCTCCAAGCAATTCTTCCTGTGACGGACCTTTGGGAGCAGGTGGAGCTGGCGGTTTCTTGGTTTTGTTGTACGCCTTAACTATTAGGAACATTACAAATCCAACAATGATCAGATTTACAATGGTATTTATCCAGGCACCCCAGCGAATGGCATTCTCCGCTGTATAACCTGCTTCTCCTTCCACACCTGAGGCTTCAGTAAGTACATATTTCAGGTTGGCAAAATCCATACCCCCCGCAAATTCCCCTACGATGGGCATAATAATGTCGGCTACAAAGCCATTGATGACCAGACCAATGGCCCCGGCCATGATCACGGCAACTGCAAAATCAATGACGTTGCCAGTCATAATAAAATTCTTGAATTCTTTAAACATGTTAGTGTTCTTTATTTGGTTATTAACTGGCTGAAAATAAGCAAAAAAGCCAAAATCGTGAAGAAATGTTAAAAAGTCATGATAGAATGATCCGCTTCACCCGTTGAGAGATGCCGGTAAGCAGTTCGTAAGATATGGTACTCGCTCCGGCAGCCACCTCTTCTGCTGAGTGCCCCTTGCCAAAAAGGACCACTTCATCCCCTTCCTGGCAGGGGATGCCGGTGATATCTACCATCAGCATATCCATACATACATTGCCGATGATGGGGGCTTGCTTTCCATTGATCATCACCGTGCCACGCGCGTTTCCGTAAATCCGACCTATACCGTCAGCATGTCCTAAGGGTAAAGTAGCTATTTTGCGGAATCCCGGAGCTGTATACGCCCGGTTATAGCCAACTGTTTCTTCAGCCGCTATGTTGTGAATCTGTGAAATGACCGTTTTAAGCGTTCCCACGGCCTTTAGTTTTTTATCGATACTGGGGTCATTGCTGTAGCCGTACAATCCTATTCCGCTTCTCACCATATCAAACTGCCCTTCCGGGTAATTCAGGATTCCGGAAGTGTTCAATAAGTGATACATTGGCTTATGTTCCCAGATGTTTTCAAGTTTTTTTGTGATTGCAGTAAAACGTTCGATTTGTCTTTTGTTGAACGCTCCCTCGGTTACATCATCGGAGGCGGCCAAATGCGAAAATAAGGAAACCACTTTGAGTTCTTTACAATCCTTGAGCCGAGCGGTAACATGGGCCACATCATTTTCCCAGAATCCCAGCCGGTTTAATCCGGTGTTGAATTTTAAGTGTACAGGGTAATCTGTTTGATGGGAATCCTTCGCGGCTTCCATAAATGCCTTCAGCACCCTGGCAGAATACAGGCTGGGTTCAAGACATCTGTCTATAAGTTCGGGGAAATTTACAGGTTGCGGATGTAAGACCAGTATGGGAGTCGTTATGCCTTGATCCCGCAAGATGGCTCCCTCTTTTGTATAGGCCACTGCAAAATAATCTACCCCCAGGGCTTCCATTTTTTTGGCAATAGCTATGGCTTCACTCCCATAGGCAAATGCTTTTACCACTGCCAGGAATTTAGTGTTTGGATTTAGCCGCGATTTAAGAAAATGATAGTTGTGCTCCAGGGCCCCCAGGTCAATTTCGAGGATGGTTTCTTTGGGATCAGACATTCGTATCCTTTTTGGTGTTTTGCACTTCTTCGGCTTCCACATCCAAATGGCTAATTTTTTCTCTTAGCATCGCTTTATAGAAAGCAGCGCGACTCAAAGGTTCGTATTCCTCTATTTCTCCCAATAGTACGAGATCATTGTTGCTGGATTTACGAAAGCTGTAGTTTGCCAGATTCCCGGTCCGCGTACATATTGCGTGCACCTTGGTTACATATTCAGCGGTAGCCATAAGGGCTGGCATCGGACCAAATGGGTTTCCCTTAAAATCCATATCCAGGCCGGCAACTACTACGCGTATCCCCATATTTGCCAGATCATTGCACACGGTAACAATCTCATCATCAAAGAATTGGGCCTCGTCTATACCCACTACATCACAGTCGTCTGCCAGAAGTCTGATGTTAGCTGCCGCCGGCACCGGCGTAGACCGTATTTCGTTTTCATCGTGGGAGACAACCTTTTCCTCGTGATATCTCGTATCTACTATAGGTTTGAATATCTCGACTTTCTGCCTGGCGAATTGAGCACGCTTTAACCGACGGATCAATTCTTCGGTTTTGCCCGAAAACATGGAACCGCAGATGACTTCAATCCACCCGAATTGTTCTTTGTGATTAACAGTGTTTTCGAGAAACATTTTGTAATTTTAGACGAAAGTAAATTCCCTGGCGTTTTAAGATTGGGGAAAGTATAAAAGTATTAAAAAAGAAAGACCTATACCTGCGGGAGGAGGTTAAAAAGATGAAAAGGAAATTAAAAGAAGAACTTGTCAAAATGGCTACGGAGATCCTGACTTCCCAGGAGGACAAGGATCTGCCTCGGTTATACGAGAGCGCTAAAAACCTGTATGAAAAGCTGGCTGTCCTCAAGTTTATTGAGGAAAAGCTGGACGATATTCAGGTTGATGTTTCCAAAAATGTACTGGCGTCAAAATTTGAAACACTGGCTACGGCTGTTATGAGTGAAAACCGTTCTGTTCCGGAAAATAATCCCCATGAAGAGGACATAATGACGCCTGGGATGGACACCATCAAACACATGATTTCGGAAATGCCTTCGGCAGCAGAAGCGGAACAGGTATTTCGTGAATTTGTAGCTAAATCAGAACCGGTTAAGGCAGATAAGGAAATCCTCAATCCACTTGAGGAGGATGAACAGCCCGAAGCCAAATCCCTAAACGACCGATTGGCGGATCGCAAGATCAAGGTAGACCTGAACGACCGCCTGGCTTTTGTAAAACATTTGTTTCGGGATAGCGCTGAAGATTTTAATCGGGTTATTTCTCAGCTAAACACCATCGATTCTGAAGAGCGCTCACGTGCGTTTATTGAAAATCTGATTAAACCCGATTATAATAATTGGGAAGGCAAAGAAGAATATGAATCCCGATTTATGGCCCTTATTGAACGACGGTTTGTATAAAAGGATTCAGTCTTGATAGCATTTAGCCGGAAGTTACTTATACTGAGAACTTTCGGCTTCTTATTTTAAGTAACCTAACCCTTACAAGAAGGTGCTTTATATTGTTCCTACACCTATAGGCAATCTGGAAGATATCACGCAACGTGGGCTAAAGACACTGCAGGAAGTTGACCTAATACTGGCGGAAGACACAAGGACCAGTAAAAATTTACTGCAGCATTTTGGCATCGATACTCCCTTGAAAAGCCATCACATGCACAATGAACATAAAC
>JABDRK010000146.1 GCA_013041785.1 Eudoraea sp. | reverse complement strand
CTACCTGTCCGGCATAAAAGGGCAGATTCCTGGTCTGGAAATTGGAGGCTTCGGCATTTTGTAAGCCCACAAGTAATCCACCGTCAACCAGTAACTTCGGCAATTTGTAGGTCATGTCGTAGTCGTCATCGTCAAATTCCGGCAGACTATGTGTGAAATTGACCAGGACGGGAATATTGTTAGTTTTTAGAAAACCAGTGATTCTGTGGGCGTGATAACCCCCTACAAGTACGATTTTATTTATATCGGCTTCTTTAAGGGCAGTAATAGCATCTACAATCTGTTTTTCATCCTGGGCATAAACGTATAAGGTTTTGGAACCATCGAATAATCCTTGAGAGGCTTCAAAGGCGGGATTTACACTCTGGGCTTTACCATCTCCGTAAACCCGGGCATTTTTAAGGAACGAAAGTACTTCGTCTACCTGTTCTTTGTAATCCTTATTGGGTTGGTAGCCCCTTGGCTCCCTTAACCACCATCGGCCGCGCCTGAAGGTACTGGGCCAGTTCAAGTGAATGCCATCATCTACCTTTACGGCTGCATCTTCCCAATTCCAGGCATCAAATTGTACTATGGACGAAGTTCCCGAAATCCTTCCACCCTGGGGTGTAACCTGACCTAAAAGTACACCGTTAGGCCTCATACTCTCCACCACTTTCGATTCAGCGTTGTAGGCAATAAGGCTTCGTACATGTGGGATAAGCGATCCAATTTCATCCTGGTCGTTACTAGCCCTTACGGCATTGACTTCAATAAGGCCAAGGGATTTTCCCGGAGCAATAAACCCCGGATAGAGGTGCTTGCCACTGGCATTAATTACTTTGCCCTGTGGAGTGACGTCAGCACCCATAGCGGTGATTTTTCCTTCTTCAAAAACAAGGGTGCAATTCTCTACAATGGTGCCATCCCCAACATGGGCCGTTGCCCCTGTGATTGAGATGGTTTGTGTTTGCGCCGGAGCAGGTGTTTGCTGTGCAAGGCCGTTTTGATTGATCCCTGTCAGCAGGGCGATTACGATATATACTAATTTTTTCATATTCCTGATATTATAAGCTGTCACAGTTAAATCTTTCTTTCTTGCGTTGTGCAGGACGTTGCATTTTACTACCTCCGTCTTTCTCGTCAAGCATCATCCTGACCAGCTCACTGCGCTCTTTCTTAATGGCTTCCCTCAAGGCTTTGTCTTCCTGTAGGTCAAAATAAGTGGTTCCCTGAATGATGGTCTTTTCTGCTTTGGCATAAACCGATAGAGGATGAGCATTCCAAAGCACCAGATCGGCCTCTTTTCCTTCTTTAATACTTCCCACCCTATCATCGATATGTAAGAGTTTAGCAGGATTCAGAGTTACCATTTTCCAGGCTTCCTCCTCAGTCATCCCCCCGTATTTAACGGTTTTACCTGCTTCCTGATTTAAGCGCCTCGACATTTCGGCATCATCACTATTGATGGCAACCGTAACCCCCTGACTCGCCATGATGGCTGCATTGTAAGGGATGGCATCATTTACCTCGTATTTGTAGGCCCACCAGTCGCTGAAAGTAGAACCTCCCACTCCGTGTTCAGCCATTTTATCTGCCACTTTATATCCTTCGAGGATGTGTGTAAAGGTGTTTACCCTGAAGTTGAATTTTTCGGCCACTTTCATCAGCATATTGATCTCACTTTGCACATAGGAATGGCAGCTGATAAATCGTTCTCCACGGAGAATTTCTACCAGGACCTCCATTTCTTCATCGTAGCGGTAAGGCTTCCCACTATCTTTCATGGCTTGGTATTCTTTAGCTCTTTGGAAATAGTTTACAAAAACCTGTTCTACGCCCATCCGGGTTTGCGGAAAGCGGTTAAAACTGCTCCAGTTACTCTGCTTTACGTTTTCACCGAGCGCGAATTTTATAAACTTGGGCATGTTCTCAAAAATGAGCTGGTCTGCAGACTCACCCCATTTTAGTCTGAGGATTGCCGATCGTCCTCCAATAGGATTAGCCGATCCGTGCAGCAACTGTACGGTGGTTACTCCTCCAGCCAGATTGCGATACAGGTCCATATCCGAAGGATCTACAACATCGGTCATTTTTACTTCAGCAGAAGAATTCTGTCCGGCCTCGTTAATGGCTAGCCCGGCAATATGACTGTGCTCGTCAATAATTCCCGCAGTTAGGTGTTTCCCGCTGGCATCAATTACTGTAGCACTGCCGGCGTTGAGGTTCTTTCCGATTTTCGAAATTTTTCCATTCCTTACCAATACATCTGTATTTTCCAATACGCCTTCGTCTTCTCCAGTCCAAACAGTTGCATTTCTAAACAACATATCTTCAGCCTTCCTTTTTTCGGTGTATCCGTAGCCCACATTGGGAAATTTTAAAGGCATGACTTTCGGCACTTCGGAATCCCCGTCCCCTTTTTCTGAAGAGGAGTTTGAAGGTCCTTCCTTCCTCATTGCTGTAAACTGTGAATTGTCTCCATTGGGAAGGATTAGCTTTCCGCTTAAGTTATCACTATCGGCATTGACCCTCGCCGTCATTCGGTATGTATCCCGATCGGAGGTTGTTACTGACATCGTAACCCAGTCCCCGTCGTAACTCAGCTTAGATGTTAGCTTTAGGGTATCCTGTTTTACTTCAGCTTTTGGTTTTGAAACCTCCCCGGTAATACTGAGATCATAGGTG
>JABDRK010000127.1 GCA_013041785.1 Eudoraea sp. | reverse complement strand
GTCCAGTCCGATGGAGGTCTCCACCACATAAGGAACATAGCTTTCGTTCCTTTCCGGATCAAAGTATTGTAGTTTTTTCCCCGAGAATTTTTCGTGGCTGGCCAGATCGAAATCTGTCCTCGAGTGGATCCCTTCCAGTTCCTTAAAGCCAAATGGAAAACGAAATTCAATGTCTGAGGCAGCATCTGCGTAATGGGCAAGTTTCTCGTGATCGTGGAAACGGTAGTTTTCGGAGCCCATGCCCAAAGAAAGGTGCCACTTCATGCGGTTCTCCTTCCATTTCTCATACCATTCCATCTGGGTTCCGGGGGCAATGAAAAATTGCATCTCCATTTGCTCAAATTCACGCATGCGGAAAATGAACTGACGTGCCACAATCTCATTTCTAAAAGCCTTCCCCACCTGGGCAATTCCAAAAGGTATTTTCATCCTGCCTGATTTCTGCACGTTCAGGAAATTGACAAATATTCCCTGGGCAGTCTCTGGCCGGAGATAGAGATCCATTGCACTTTCGGCGGAGGCCCCCAGCTTGGTGCCAAACATGAGATTAAACTGTTTCACATCCGTCCAGTTCCTGGAACCTGATACCGGGCAAACAATCTGGAGTTCCTCAATCAGCAGTTTCACGTCTGCCAAATCTTCATTTTCAAGGGACCTGCCCAGTCTTTTTAATATGGCATCGGCCTTTTCCTGGTAATCCAGAACACGCTTATTAGTGCTCAGGAACTGCTCGCGATCAAATGCCTCCCCAAACCTCTTGGCGGCTTTCTTTACTTCCTTCTCAATCTTACCCTCGATTTTGGCTACATGGTCCTCCACAAGAACGTCTGCACGATAACGCTTTTTGGAATCCTTGTTGTCTATTAGAGGATCATTAAACGCATCTACGTGGCCCGAAGCTTTCCAGGTAGTTGGATGCATAAAGATGGCTGCATCGATCCCCACAATATTCTGGTTGAGCTGCACCATGGCCTGCCACCAGTATTCCCGAATATTTTTTTTGAGTTCTGCACCATTCTGGGCGTAATCATAGACGGCGCTTAGGCCGTCATAGATCTCACTGGATTGGACAACAAAGCCATACTCCTTTGCATGGGAGATTACTTTTTTAAATACGTCTTCTTGATTTGCCATTGGGCAAAAATAGAGTATTAGGAAAAAAGAAGATAAATTATTTCAACTGAAATTCAGAAGTAGAGAGTAATTTCTGATCTTCAAAAACATTTAGGGTGTATGTTCCTGGCCCAAGCGAACCTTCAGGAATGGTAATGAAGTCGCACACACTCATTTCCTCTCCCAAATAAATAAGCTCCACCCGTTTACTGTAGATATTGCCGCCCACGGAAATGGTATTCGCGTTATCTTCAATAATCCGCATATTGGGCCCTAAAAACTGGTAGTAGATTACCTTTTCCCGGGTTCCCGCAGTTGGGTCGGCCCCAATAGTAACACAACCCCGAAGTTTTTCTATGGTAGAGGCCTTATTGGTTTTGATGGGACGCCCCCCTCGCAATCGGAAACCACTGCCTTCGGTGTCATCCATTTTGAGGTAGCTTTTTATTCGTAACTCATTACTCAACTCCTGGTTCTTTTTCCGCAACAGTGCTTCCATTTCTGCCAGAGAACTGCTTTCACCCCGCAATTCCTCGATTAGGCCCCGTGCATCCTCGTACTTCTGAGTGAGTTGCATATTGTTGTAGCGGTAAAAGTTATTTTTCAGCTTAATGGAGTCATACCTTGCTTCCAAAATGCGGAGTTCTTTACGATATTCCCGGAGTTTATTGACGGTGAAATTAAGCCGGCCAACGGAATCGATCAATTGCTGTACCCGGTAACGGCTGTCCTGAAGTTCAATTTCATTAACCTCGTTTAGTGCAGAGAGTCGGTCTACTTCCGTTTTCATGAGGGTTAGGTCCTTAACCAACAAGGATTTCTCCTCTTCCAGGTAGCCGATTCTGGTACTGGATTGGGCATAAGAGTAATAAAATGCAATCAAGATACCCAGGATAACAGCCACAAGGGCTGCCAGGATAATTTTATAGTTGAATTTATTATCTTGATTTTGCATTGAAATAGGCTAAGTTATAACGCGGAAATCCCTAAAAAATTTGATCTTCTCTAAGCTATCAAATATAGCAAATGATATCAACAACGTGCTGATACCCAGATTGTGTTTTGGATGTAATGATCGATTATATCGAGGAGAACAGCTGCTCTGTACCGTTTGTCGAAACCATTTGCCCCTCACCGAATTCGATTTCCAGGAGGAAAATGCTGTTGATCGAATTTTTTATGGAAGAACGGAAATTTACAGCGCTGCTGCCTTGTTCTTTTATCAGGAGGAAGGGATTGTCCAAAACTTGATACACGCCTTAAAATACAAAGGGCAGAAACAGGTAGGTGAATTTTTGGGCAATTGGTTTGGTGAAGTACTAAAAAGAGGTGTACCGGAGGACACAATTGACCTGGTGGTTCCCGTTCCCCTGCACAAAAAAAAATTGAGAAAACGGGGGTATAACCAGGTAGCCGGATTTGGTCAAAAACTTGCAACTCATCTTAGGGCAGAATACCGGGATGACCTGCTGGTGAAAACGGCAAATACTAAAACACAAACAAGGAAAAATCGCTGGTACCGTTGGCTTGGTAGTCGGGAACTTTACCTCTTAAGAGACCCAAAAATCCTGGAACACCAACATGTACTTTTGGTGGATGATGTGATTACCACGGGAAGCACCCTGGAAGCCTGCGCCCTGGCCCTGCACAAAACTCATGGAATTACTATTTCCATTGCTGCCATGGCCGTGGTACCCTGATTTTAAAATTCTGCAAATTAATCGTTTCTTTGTCCCATAGAGATTCGCTATGCTTTTCCTGCGACGGTTATTGGCTTCCATATTTGTTTTCCTGGTCTTGTTAACCGTTTGGCAATGCGCAAAAAGAGGCAGTCCCACCGGTGGGCCCAGAGACACCACCCCACCTGAATTGATCGCAGCTGAGCCTGAAAATTTTTCCCTGGAGTTTGATACCAAAAGGATTCGCTTGTATTTTGATGAGTACATCAAACTGGAGGATGTCCAGAACCAGCTGATCATCTCCCCCCCTTTAAAGAATCAACCAGAGATCTCGCCACAGGGGCAGGCAAGTAAATACATTGAGATTAACTTAAAAGATACCCTGCTTGAGAACACCACCTACACCCTGAATTTCGGTCAAAGCATCGTGGACAATAATGAAGGAAACCCAAACAGTTTTCTGACCTATGTTTTTTCTACGGGAAGCTATATCGACTCCCTGATGGTAGAAGGAGAAGTCCGGGACGCTTTTAACAGAAAAGCAGACCAGTTTATTAGTGTAATGCTATATGAATTGGATACCGCATATACGGATTCTACCATTTACAAGCATCCCCCTTATTACCTGACCAACACGCTGGATAGCGCCACCACCTTTCAATTGCAGAACCTGAAAGCGGGAAAATATCTTATTCGGGCCATCAGGGATGAGGGGAAGAACAACCTGTTTGATCCCAAAACGGATAAAATTGGTTTTTTACAAGACACCCTGGAGTTGCCTACTGATACCTCTTATGTCCTGACCCTTTTTAAGGAGATTCCTGCTTACTCTGCCGTTATCCCAAGCCTTGCTTCTGCCAATAAGATCATATTTGGTTTTTCCGGGAGTCCGGATAAAGTGAAAATCAATTCTTTGAGTGCAATACCCGATACAGTCAGAACCCTGGTAACCCGGGAACCCGACAAGGATTCGTTGAATTATTGGTTTACCCCTTTTGAGCGGGATTCTCTTGTTTTTGAAGTCCTTCAGGAAGAACTCGACATACGTGATACCTTTACTGTGAAAACACGTTCTCTTGAACCGGATTCCCTGGTGATAACCGCAAGCCATCGGGGA
>JABDRK010000103.1 GCA_013041785.1 Eudoraea sp. | reverse complement strand
GCTGAGTTCTTCAGCTTCTTCTTCCAGTACAATGGTGCCGAGGGATACCTTGCGGTTATCTTTGGATATGGTTATGGAAGCTTTATGTGTTTTATAACCGATAAATTGCACCTCCAGGGTATAGTCTCCCTCCGGAAGCTTTTTAATTTCAAAATTTCCATCGTCTGTGGTAATGCCGCCGGTAATCGTGGCCTCATCTTTTGAAGATTTAATCACGATAGCTGCGTAGGCCACCGGTTCGTTCAGGGTCTGGTCTATTACTTTTCCTTTTACACTCCCGTCTTCGATGTCAGTAGTTAAAGAACCTGTATGTGCGGTGAGGGAAAAATTGGCTAGCAGGGCCAAAAGGCCCAGGAAATTCTTCATGGTTGTTCGTTTTTTGATGATGATTGATGATATCTAATTGACGATAATCATCAACTTATGTTACAGCTTTCTCAGAATTTAACGTTCTATGCAGCGGTGGTATTTAAGTCAAAATCTCAGGAGGAGAGGGGCTTTCAACAATTTAATGAAGGAGTTCAATCATGGGAAATATGGAAGGGATAATATGGAAATACACAAAGTAAAACCCCGGCACATTGGCCGGGGTTCCTCTCATTGATATGCTATACTAAACACTAACCATTAACTATAAAATTACAGCCCTATCAATGACAATAAGTACCTTTGTATATTTCCAATAGACGGTGTAGACCGTGAAACGTTACAGTAATTAACAATCTTTAACAGCAAAATGCCATCATGAAGAAAACCCTGGTATTCGGTGCGTCTCTAAAACCCAATCGTTACAGTTACTACGCTATTGAACAGCTGGTGGCCAACGGTTTTAAAACCGAGGCTTTTGGACTGAAGGAAGGTGAGGTTTCCGGGGTCAGGGTTCGGAATACGCTGGAAGGTCTGGCAGATATCCATACGGTTACCCTTTACCTCAGACCGGAAACCCAGAAGGGCTATTATGAGGATATTCTCGCTCTTAAGCCTGAAAGGGTGATCTTCAATCCCGGAACGGAGAACATGGAATTTATAGATTTGCTGGGCAGCCATGGGATCACAGCCGAAGCTGCCTGTACACTGGTATTGCTAACCACTAAGCAGTACTGATATCGGTTTTGCGAACCCGAATGAGATACAATCCTATAAAAGTTATCAGGCCATTGATCGGAAGGAGTTCATATCCAACAGCATAACCACCCAAATATGCTTCGGGGAGATTGGCCAACCCCACGATGCTGAGGACAGATACCAAAGCCACCACCCAGACATAGTTGTCTTTTACCTGATATTTAGTAAAGATTCCGAAGGAGAATAGGCCCAACAGGGGCCCATAGGTGTAGGTGGCTACTGTTAGCAAACCATCAATTACATTGCGGTCCAGAACGTATTTAAAAATGATAACCACAACGATCAGCAACCCGCTCATCCACACATGCGTACGCTTTCGGATACGTTTTTGATCTGCCTCAGGTTTTTTACCAATATTTAAAAAATCAATGCAAAAGGAAGTGGTCAGGGAAGTAAGCGCACTATCCGCACTGCTGTAGGCAGCAGCAATGAGTCCAAGGACAAAAGTGATGCCCACGATAATCCCGAGTCCGCTGTTGAGCGCTATTTCGGGGAAAAGAAGGTCAGATTTTGGCGCTCCGTCCATCAAAGGCGTGGCAATGCTGAACTTTTCCGCATAAATAAAGAGCAGAGCTCCCAGCAGGAGGAAAATAAAATTAACCACAATCAGAACCAGGCTGAAAGAAACCATGTTGGTCTGGGCTTCCTTCAGGTTGCGACAAGTCAGGTTTTTCTGCATCATATCCTGGTCCAGGCCGGTCATACATATGGTGATGAACATCCCTCCTAAAAACGATTTGAAGAAGTGATTTTTGGCGAAGAAGTCGTCCGTGAATAAGATCTGGCTATATGCCTTAAGTTCTTCCGAATCTAGAAATTCCGTAAAACTCCAGTCGAGTCGCTGATTGATAAAATAAATCGAGAGGCCCACGGAAACAAGCATAAACAAGGTTTGCAGCGTATCGGTCCAGACAATGGTTTTGATTCCACCCCGGAACGTATATATCCATATGAGCAGGATGGAGAGCACTACCGTGATTTCAAAAGGTACGTTCCAGGCGTCGAAAACGAACTGCTGCAGGACTATGGCCACCAGGAACAGCCTGAAAGAGGCCCCCAATACACGGGATACAAAAAAAGACAGCGCACCGATCTTATAACTCACCTGCCCGAACCTCCCCAGTAAATATTCATAGATCGATATCACATTCAGCCGGTAATACAGGGGCATGAGGATAAAGGCGATCACAAGATAGCCTGCCAGATATCCGAAGACTACTTGCATATAGCTGAATTGTGAACTCTCAACCCAGCCTGGAACCGAAATAAAAGTAACTCCCGAAAGGGATGCCCCAATCATGCCAAAAGCCACGAGATACCATGGAGATTGTTTGCCGGCCTTGAAAAAATCAGCATTGGAATCGTTCTTTCCGGTGAAGTAGGAAATCAGTAAGAGCAGGAGGAAGTAGCCGCCAATTAACAGCAGGATGTGCAAGGCCGTCATAGAAAGAAATTTCGGGGGCAAAGTACAAAAACTATAAACATTACGTAATTTTGCCAGTATGGAATTTTCGTCAAAATTGCTGGAAAACGCGGTCTATGAGATGTCCCAATTGCCGGGTATCGGTAAGCGAACGGCGCTGCGTCTTGTATTGCATTTGCTAAAACAACCGGAGTCCCAGACGGCACAGCTGAGCACTGCCCTGACAGCGCTGCGTGAAGACATTCGTTTTTGTACCAACTGCCATAATATTTCAGATAAAGAACTTTGTGAAATTTGTTCCAATCCAAAAAGGGACCGGACCATGGTATGTGTTGTGGAAGACATTAGGGATGTGATGGCAATTGAGAATACCGGACAGTTTACGGGCCATTACCATGTGCTGGGGGGCAAAATATCTCCAATTGAAGGAATCGGCCCACAGGATCTGAGCATTGCACCTTTGGTATCCAAAGTAATGTCAGGGGAGATCAGTGAACTCATTTTTGCCCTGAGTTCGACTATGGAAGGAGATACTACTAATTTCTACATTTACAAACAGCTTCAGGGAACACCTGTCAAGACTTCAACTATTGCCCGCGGAATACCGGTAGGGGATGAATTGGAATACGCTGATGAAGTTACCCTGGGAAGGAGTATTATAAACCGGATCCCATTTGAAGGATCCTTTAAGATGTCCTAGCAATGAGCGATGTAATAAGTGTAAGAAATAATACGTTTTTTTATTAATTTTGCAAAACAAAAGACAATAAAGGCCCAATAAATACCAATATGTCAAAATTTGAACTGAAATTGCCGCAAATGGGGGAGAGTGTAGCCGAGGCAACGCTGACCTCCTGGCTAAAGGAAGTTGGGGAAACTATTGAACTGGACGAAGCCGTGTTTGAAATAGCAACCGACAAGGTGGATTCTGAAGTTCCCAGTGAAGTGGAAGGGGTATTGTTGGAGAAACGTTTTGAGGTCGACGATGTGATCAAAGTGGGTGAAACCGTAGCGGTCATTGAATTGAATGGGGAAGCCCCTGCGGATGAGACCCCTGTGGAGGAAACAGTAGCTGAAGAGGAAGCCATTCCTGAAGCAGCCTCCACGCTGGAACAACAAGTGCAGGCAGCACAGGAAACTGTGACTGCACCGGTTGCCGATTATAACAAGTCCGAGCGATTTTATTCCCCGCTGGTAAAGAATATCGCCAAGAAAGAGGGCATCAGCCTGGAAGAGCTGGATTCCCTTCAGGGTAGTGGAAAAGAAGGAAGGGTGACTAAAAACGATATCCTGGAATATATCGCTGGCCGAAAAGGGGCCCCTGCAACGGAACAACCGCCAGTAGTGGATAGCCCGACAAAGGTTGCTGCGCCAGAACCGGTAACGGTAAAAGCCCCGGCCCAGGAAGTTTCACGGGTTCAGGTAAGCGGAGAGGATGAAATCATCCCATTGTCCCGTATGGGCAAACTCATCGCACAGCATATGACCGAAAGTGTTTCTACTTCAGCACATGTGCAGAGTTTTATCGAAGTGGACGTTACCAATTTAGTTGCCTGGAGAAATAAGTTTAAGGGGATCTTTCAGGAAAGGGAAGGGGAGAAGCTCACATTTACACCCATTTTTATGGAGGCTGTGGCCAAAGCTCTTAAAACACACCCTTTGATGAATATTTCGGTTAAGGGCGATTCCGTCATCAAAAAGAAAAATATCAATATCGGCATGGCTACTGCGCTGCCTGATGGCAACCTTATTGTTCCTGTCATCAAGAATGCAGACCAGCTCAACCTTGTTGGCATGGCCAGGGTGGTGAATGATCTGGCTGTCCGGTCAAGGAATAATGCACTTAAGCCTGACGAGATCCAGGGTGGCACGTATACCGTGACCAATGTAGGGACCTTTGGCAGTGTTTTCGGAACTCCGATCATTAATCAGCCTCAGGTGGGTATACTGGCCCTGGGCGCTATCCGCAAAGTGCCTGCGGTTATTGAGACTTCAGAAGGTGATTTTATCGGTATCCGCAGCAAAATGTTCCTGTCGCACAGCTATGACCACAGGGTGGTGAATGGAGCACTTGGAAGCTCATTTATCAAGACGGTAGCCGATTACCTGGAAGCCTGGGACACGGACCGGGATATCTAAGAGCCTTAATTAAATAAAAAGCTTGTCCCATCTAAAGGGCTATCTTTGCCCAAAGCAATTGCCATGGAACTGAATCTCAGCAAACCCCTTTGTTTTTTTGACCTGGAAACCACAGGAACCAATGTGGTTAATGACCGCATTGTGGAGATCGCTATCCTCAAGGTATTCCCGAACGGGAACAAGGAAAGCAAAAGCTGGCTGGTAAATCCGGAAATGACCATCCCGGACGAGTCCATCGCAATACACGGGATCACGAATGAAAAAGTTGCGGGGGAACCCACTTTTAAGGAGCTTTCCCACGAGATCTGGAATATGATCAAGGATAGTGACCTGGCAGGATTTAATTCAGACCGATTTGATATCCCCCTGCTGGTCGAAGAATTGTTGAGGGTAGGGCTGGATGTGGATCTGAAAAACCGAAATGCTGTTGATGTACAAACCATTTTTCACAAGATGGAACAACGTACCCTTTCCGCTGCCTACCGTTTTTATTGCGACAAGGAACTGGAAGATGCACACAGCGCCGCTGCGGATACGCAGGCTACCTACGAGGTGCTGCTTTCACAGATTGAGAGATATCCGGAGTTGGAAAACAATGTCAAAATGCTGTCCGAGTTTTCACATCGCAAGCAGGCTGTTGATTTTGCAGGGTTTATCGTTCTAGACAAAGAAGGGGAAGAAGTTTTTTCTTTTGGAAAGCACAAAGGGAGAAAAGTATTGGAGGTGCTGGATACAGAACCCGGTTATTTTGGATGGATCCTGAATGCCGATTTTCCGCGCTATACCAAAAAAGTACTTACACAAATCAAGTTGAGTAAACTGAACAATAAACTGGGTTAAGTAAAAACCAGGGCTATGAAGATCGTTTGTATTGGACGGAACTATGCAGCTCATATAGCGGAATTATCCAATGAACGCCCGGAAGATCCGGTTGTTTTCATAAAACCAGATTCGGCTGTTTTACCTAAAGAACAGGATTTCTTTATTCCGGAATTTTCTCAGGAAATCCATTATGAAGTGGAGCTCCTGGTCAGGATCAAAAAAGTGGGCAAGCACATTAATCCCCGATTTGCTCACAAGTACTACGAGGAAATAAGCCTGGGAATAGATTTTACTGCAAGGGACTTACAGGGGAAATTAAAGGAGAAGGGCCTTCCCTGGGAAAAGGCCAAAGGCTTTGACGGGGCTGCTGTCATTGGCAAATGGGTGCCAAAAACCAAATACAGGGATATTGACGATCTGCATTTTAGCTTGTCCAAAAATGGAGTACAGGTTCAGCAGGGACATACGGCAAATATGTTGTGGAAGGTAGATGAACTGATCGGGTATGTTTCTACTTTCTTTACCCTAAAAAAAGGAGATGTGCTCTTTACCGGTACCCCGGCCGGGGTTGGTAAAATTCAGGCAAATGATTACCTTTCAGGTACGCTGGAAGATGAAGAAATGTTCTCTTTAAAAATACAATGATGATTTACAGTTTGGACAAGATTAATGAAATGGCTGAAGGGGATACCGACTTCATAAACTCAGTTATCCAGGTTTTTCTGGAAGAAGTACCCATGGATTTGGAAAATCTGGAAGCAGCTATCAATGATAAGAACTACGAAAAGGTATACAAACTTGCCCATAAGATAAAGCCCAATGTAGACCTGCTGGGGATGGAACAAACGCGCGCCATAGCTTTGGAGATCGAAACGCTGGGTAAAACACCGGGGAACAACAGTGCGGCCATTCAAGAAAAGTTTCCCATCCTTAAAAAAGATGTGCTCCAGGTCATTGCCGAGCTTAAAAACGACTTCAATTTCTGATGTTTGCAGAGATTATCACTATTGGCGATGAGATACTCATCGGCCAGATTGTGGACACCAATTCGGCTTTTATTGCTAAAGAACTCAACAAAATCGGGATTTCTGTTTATCAGATCTCCTCTGTCCAGGATCATCGGGAACATATATTGCAGGCCCTGGAAGAGGCTGCGTCCCGGGCAGATCTCATACTCATAACAGGGGGCCTTGGCCCCACCAAAGACGACATTACCAAACACACCCTGTGTGAATACCTGGGAGACAAGCTGGTGATGAATAAACAGGTCCTCGCCCATGTGGAGGAACTGTTCGAAAAATATATTTCAACACCCATATCGGATATGAACCGCAAACAGGCCCTTGTGCCTTCACGCGCCACCGTATTGCACAATACCCACGGTACGGCTCCCGGAATGTGGATGCGCAAAGGAGAGCAGGTATTCGTCTCATTACCGGGAGTTCCCTTCGAAATGAAAAGCCTTATGCACCGCGAGGTGTTGCCACGAATCGTATCCGAATTTCACCGACCTTTTATCGTCCACCGCACCATATTGACCTATGGTCTTGGAGAAAGTGCAATTGCCGAGCGGATAGCAAGCTGGGAGGATGCCTTGCCCGTGTTTATAAAACTGGCATATTTGCCGAACCTCGGAAAAGTGAGGCTGCGGCTTACTGCCAAAGGGACTGACGAAGCACTTCTTATAGATGGGGTAGATAAGGCAGTCCGGCAATTATACGGGCTGATCGGGGATATTATTTACGGGGAGGAAGAGGAAGGTACCCTGGAGGCAGGAATTGCGAGAATAATGACTGAAAAAGGACTTACGCTGGCTACCGCAGAAAGTTTTACAGGAGGAAAAATTGCTGAACAGCTTACGACAATACCCGGTGCTTCGGCCTATTTTCTTGGTAGTATTGTAGGATATGCCACCGAGGTAAAAAAGTCCGTTTTGCAAGTGCCTGAAACCCTGATACAGAAACACAGTGTGGTGAGTGCTGAGGTAGCAGAAGCTATGGCGGTTAATGCCCGGAACATATTCAAGTCGGATTTTGCTATTTCCACTACGGGGAATGCGGGTCCAAGCAAAGGAGATTCCGATTCGGAAATTGGCACCGTGTTCATAGGAATAGCCACTCCGGAAGGGGTATATTCCGGGAAATTTAACATGGGAAATCACCGGATCAGGATCGTACAAAAGTCTGTGCATAAAGCATTTGAAATGCTTCAGAAAGAAATTTTAAAATTCTAAAACAGATTTTTGTATTACACTAAAAATGATGTACATTTGCACCCTGTTTTGAATTAAGTAAAAAGTAACGCAATGTCAAAAGTCTGCGAAATAACGGGAAAGCGTGCGATGTTCGGTAACAACGTGTCTTTTTCTATCAATAAGACCCGAAGAAGGTTTGATGTAAATCTTTCTAAAAAGCGTTTTTACATTCCCGAAGAAGATCGGTGGATTACTTTAAAAGTTTCCGCCCGTGCCCTCAAGGCGATCAACAAGAAAGGAATTTCCGCAGTTTTGAAGGAAGCTAGGCAGCAAGGACGGATCAAATAATCTGTAAAAAAGCAAGCAATGGCAAAGAAAGGTAACAGGGTTCAGGTTATTTTGGAGTGTACCGAACATAAAAAGTCAGGTATGCCCGGGACTTCCCGCTATATCACTACCAAGAACAAAAAGAATACTCCGGATAGGATGGAATTGAAAAAGTTCAACCCTATCCTGAAGAAAATGACCATTCACAAAGAGATAAAATAAAGAATCATGGCTAAGAAGACGGTAGCAACATTACAATCTACATCCAAAAGGCTAACCAAGGCTATCAAAATGGTTAAATCCCCGAAATCCGGGGCGTATACCTTTGTTGAAGGAATTATGCCACCAGAGTTCGTAAACGACTGGCTGGCTAAGAAATAAGAAATAGTTCAAAGCATACAGGGAAAGCCGTTTTGTTAACAAAACGGCTTTTTTATTTCCTATCTTTGCGAGATAATTGAGCCAAGGGTATGAGCTTATTTAAAAAGATATTTTCTTCCCAGAACAAGGAAACCCTGGATAAGGGCCTTGAAAAATCCAAGACCAGTTTTTTCTCAAAACTCAGCAAGGCCGTTGCAGGTAAATCCAGTGTGGATGACGATGTGCTGGACAACCTGGAGGAAGTACTTGTTACCTCGGATGTTGGGGTAAATACCACGCTAAAGATCATCGAACGCATTGAAGAGCGGGTATCCAGGGATAAGTACATGGGGACTGATGAACTGAACTCCATCCTCAGGGAGGAAATTGCAGGCTTGCTTTCCGAAACGCACCGCGGAGAGGAATCGGAATTTCAAATTGACACTTCCTCAAAACCCTACGTTATTATGGTTGTGGGAGTAAACGGGGTAGGGAAGACCACGACGATCGGGAAACTCGCCTTCCAATTTAAAAAACAGGGACTCAAAGTAATGCTGGGGGCTGCGGATACCTTTCGTGCGGCAGCAATCGATCAACTCCAGGTATGGGCAGAGCGGGTAGATGTGCCGATAATCAAACAGAAAATGGGAAGTGACCCGGCGTCTGTTGCCTTTGATACCTTAAGTGCTGCGGTAAGCCAGGACATGGATATAGTGTTGATCGATACGGCAGGGCGTCTGCACAATAAGGTTAACCTCATGAATGAACTGGGCAAGGTAAAAAGGGTGATGCAAAAGGTAGTCCCGGAAGCACCCCATGAAGTGCTGCTGGTATTGGACGGTTCCACAGGTCAGAATGCCTTTGAACAGGCCAAACAGTTTACCAAGGCCACGGAAGTAACCGCTCTGGCTGTCACCAAACTCGACGGTACGGCCAAAGGAGGCGTGGTTATCGGGATCTCGGATCAGTTTCAGATCCCGGTGAAATATATCGGGGTTGGCGAAGGCCTGGAAGACCTGCAGGTATTCAATAAATTTGAGTTTGTAGATTCCTTTTTTAATACTACTTCTTGAGGGGAGTTATACTCATAACATTTTTCATCATCGGAATTTCCGTCCGGTGTCAAATCATCCACCCCAAAGCCAGTCCGTATGCCGAAGTAGTCCAATACATCGGCCTCACCAAGGTTACGGTGTCTTATTCAAGGCCGGGTGTCAAAGGCCGTAAGATAATAGGTGATCTTGTGCCCTACGGACGAATTTGGCGTGTAGGGGCAAACGAATCCACTAAATTTAGTGTTGACAGGGCAGTGGAAGTGATGGGTAACCCACTACCGAAAGGCACCTACGCTTTATATGCCTTTCCCGGCAAAACCGAATGGGAAATTGTTTTTCATACCAATACCTCCCACTGGGGTGATGGCCGCAATGCATATGATCCTAAAGAAGATCTGTTCCGGATACAAATAGTCCCTGATTCCATTTCGCAGGTACAGGAGAACTTTCTGATCACTTTCGATAGATTGACTCACAACTCGGCAATCATGGTTTGGGAATGGGAACATACACGCCTACAGATTCCCATCACGGTTGACACCCATAAGCAGATGCTGGAAGAAATTAATGGTAAATTAAATGACCAACCTAGTGCACAAACCTATTATGAGGCGGCAAGATACTTACAGGAACAGGAAATTCAGTCTGATCCGGCAATGAAATATATAATAAAGGCAATCCAACTTGGGGGAGACACCTATTACTTTTATCGGGTCAAATCCCTGCTTGAGGCTTCAAAGGGAGATTACCGGGCTGCCATTGTATCAGCAAGGCTATCCCTTAAATTGGCACAATTGGAAGAAAAAGACGAATTTGTGCGTATGAATCAGAAAAACATCGCTCTTTGGGAGGCGAATTTAAAATCCATAAAGCAATGAAGAAACTGCTAT
>JABDRK010000097.1 GCA_013041785.1 Eudoraea sp. | reverse complement strand
GTTGAAAACGGACTGTATGGGTGATTTGGGAGTCCTTGAGGAACTGGTATCCCTGTATCACAAAAACGCCCTGGCTTTTATCGGCAAGGTAAAACTTCACCTGAAAAACCAGGATTATGAAGGAGTTGCCTTTGAGGCGCATAAAATCAAATGTGGCCTGAAAATGCTAAAGACTTATCAATTGTGTTCCCTGGTAGAAGAGTTAAATGAACTCGCAAAAGAAGAAAAGAATCCCGGACGTATGAACGACTTGTATGATCAGTTTGTCATGGAATACGCTGCGGTTGAAAAGGATATGCACAGAACCATGCAGCAGTTCAAAAACGATCGGAAATAATGGAAACAACGGCTAAAAGACAACTTTTGCTTGCAGAAGATGATGAAATGCTTGCTTCTCTACTGGAATACAGGCTGAAAATGGCAGGATTCGAAGTAAGTGTTGTTCACGATGGTAAAAAAGTCAAAGAGCACCTTGCCCGGCAAACTCCGGATATTATTGTCAGTGATATCATGATGCCTTATTTCTCGGGGATAGAACTGGTAGACTACCTGCGTAACGAGATACATTCCCAGGTCCCTATTATCATTATTTCTTCGGCCGGCAATGAAGAAAATGTATTGAGTGCCTTTGAACTGGGCGCGAACGACTTTATCGCCAAACCCGTTAATCCCTCTGAATTACTGGTTCGCGTTAACCGTGAATTGAATAAAGCATAAATGTTGAAAGGTCAGTTAAACGCCCATATAATTAGCTTACAGTCGAGCTTCAGCGAAGTCCCGGCTAAGCTGTTATGGTATTTAACCTATTCTTTTTTAGTACTGGCCGTCCTATATCTTGGGTCGGTTTTTTATTTCCGCCAAAAGCACAGGGTCAAATCCCGCCTTATCGCTGCGCGGAAGAAGCAACTGGCTCCCATGATCAGTAAATTCCTGTTCTTTTCAGAAGAGGCGCCCCTTGAAATGAAAGAGGAATACATACAACTCAAGATAGAAGTCCGCGAACTACTCAAAGACCCTTTCAACCGAAGCGTGCTTACCGAAATCCTCAAGGACCTTGAAAAAGATGTTTCAGGTAGTTCGCACTATCAATTATTGAAACTCTACAAGAATTTAGGACTTCATGAAGAAGCGATTCATAGTTTAAAAAGCAGGAAATGGGAGGTGTTGGCCAAAGGGATTTTGGAATTGACAGAAATGCAGGTCACCGAAGCCTACGGTTTAATTAAAAAACATATTAACCACCGCAGAAGTATTGTTCGCAAACAGGCGCAAATTGCCACAGTATCCCTAAAACATGAAGGGATAAATTACTTTCTGGACAGCACACGATATTCAATATCCGAATGGCAGCAGCTCAAACTGCTCGATGTCATCCGGCAGCTGGAAGACTTTCAACCGCCCAAATTCCGTAACTGGCTTACCTCCAGGAATCCGGATGTGGTGTTATTTGCACTAAGGTTAATCAAGTTCTACAAACAAAGCGATGCCCGGGAATCCATAATTACCCTAATCTATCACAAAAGACAACATATCAAGATTGAGGCGGTGCAGTGCATTCGGGAATTTGGCATCCATGAAGCCACAGAGCCACTGAAAAAAGCCTTCAAAAAGGGAAATGAAGAGGTGAAATTACTCATCCTGGATACCCTGGGGCTATTGGGAGATGAAAACGATTTAAATTTCTTGCAAAATATTAAAAGAAAGAGTAAAAGCCATATAATCTCAAGTAAAGCTTTAAGCGTTATAAATACAATAAAACCCGAAAGTGTACTGCCCGAATCAGATATTGAGGTCCCTGATAAAACCTCAGAGGAAAGCCCTATCCCGATAAATGAAATTAATTGTACTGTTATGGAAAAAGAAGAAGAGGAAACGTTGTCGTCTATCAGACTCCCTGAACCGGATTTTCAAGAAGATCCTATGGCGTGGGAAGATTTGCTTGATCCTGATTATGAAGACGAGCTTGTCTTTAGCCTGTGTTGTCTGGATGAATTCAGGGATCTTATTCAGGAAATTGGTGAACCCTTATTAAAAGCAGGGGATCCCGGCACTATGCCTTTGGACTTCCTCCCGGTAGTAACAGAAATGCCTGCAGATAAGCCATCCACTGAGACGGTTGAAGAAGTGCAAAGTGATTCCCGGGAAAATCCTGATGAATGCCTCATTTCCTTATCAGATCAGGAAGAACACCCTGAAGAACGAATTACACGGGAGATAGAAGCCCTGATTACCCAGGATGAACAAGACGATACACCTCAGCCTGCAGAAGACGATTGCTTTGACCTGAACTTCCTGCCACTCTTGGTGGATGAGGATATTCAAGAGAAAGTACTTGAAAAACCAATAGATAAAGCTGAAATCCTTCCCCTCGAAGTTATTGGGGAAGAACTAAGGCAACGTATACCAGAGGCCTATGCGGATGCAGACCGCATCCCTGAAAACTGGAGCTGGCAGGTATTGCCAAAAGAAACCTATGAGGCCGTAAAATCTATTGACTGGGCAGACATAGCCGTAAAAAATATGGCATTTGAGTTGGCCGCAGAAGCAGAAAACAGGCAACAAGGTAAATCAAAAACAGCATCAGCTGAGGAATTGTCACCTTATGGTTATAGCATATTTGAGGAATTGTTTAGAACCGCCGACACGGAATCAAAACTTATCCTGCTGGATGAGTTACTTACCATCGGCGATGAAAATGAATGGTTCTTCCTTACCACCCTGGTCGATGACCCATCAATCCATGTTAGGAAGAAAGCAGCCAAGGTG
>JABDRK010000081.1 GCA_013041785.1 Eudoraea sp. | reverse complement strand
TTGAGGTATAGTTCTCCTTCGTAATCCGTATCCATGGTTGAAAGAATATACAGCAGCGTTGACTTCCCTGAACCCGATTTTCCCATAATCGTCGCAAATTCTCCCTTCTTTACCGCAAAGCTTATATCCTTTAACACATGGAAATCAACAGGCTTCCAAAAGTGTTTGTTGATATTAACGGCTTCTAATACTTTCTTCATAGGGATGGGGTTTAGGTTCCTCTGATGATTTTTACGGGGTCTATTTTCCTGGCACGGTTAGAAGGCAGGTAGCCCGCAATGAAAGTAGAAATAAGGGCAAAAGTAATTCCTATGAAATAGTAGCCCGCATTGTAGTTTACGGGAAAGGTTGTAATTGTTGGAAGGGCTTCGGTTTCAAAAGGGACCTGGTCGATTAACCGAGAGAAAATAAACCCGATAATCAAACCTAAAATTCCACCCACAACACCAATGATTAAAGCCTGACTCATAAAGATGAGCTGCACATCTTTTCCTGAAAATCCGGTAGCTTTCAGGATGGCAATATCCTTCATCTTTTCGTAAATAAGCATATTCAGGATATTGTAAATACCAAAACCGGCCACGATCAATAAAGTAATGGAAACGGCATAGGTGATAGTATTCCTTATGTTGGACCCGGTTTCAAATTGTGCATTGGCCTCATTGACATCGGTTGCTTTGATATTAAATTGCCTTTCCAGGCTTTTGGCCATAACAGCGGCCTGCCGGAGGTCCTGAAGTTTTACATTGATATCCGTAATATAGTTTTCAGCCTCCCCCTGAATACGCTGTACGGTTTTCAGGTTAGCATAACTCTGGATATTGTCTATATCGGCAATCCCACTTTGATAGATTCCCACGATCTTAAGTGGGAAGATATCCCCTGATATGGTACTGACCTGTACCCGGTCTCCAATAGAAAGGGACATGGTTTCGGCAAGTCCGGCTCCCAATAAAATACTATTCTCTGTATTCATTAGTGCTTCCGGACTACCAGACACGATATAGTCGTTGAAATTAGAGAGCCGCACTTCCTCCATGATATCTATTCCTGTTAGGTTACCTCCCAGTTCTATTGAACCGGAGATGTAGAAAATCTGCGCGCGCAACTGGGGAGTAGCCCCCTTAACATTGGGATCCTTACGCAGATAATTGAGGATGGGTAGGGCATTGTGGATCTTGAGCTGGCTCTGTTTCGGTTTGATAGAACGAACCACATTCACCGCTCCTTCCAACTCCTCATATAGGGCAACGGGCTGTTTTGCGGAAGGTTCAATCTCATTGTACAGGTGGATGTGCGGGGTCTGGTTGAGAATAAGATCATCAAGCATCTTATTTAATCCTGTCATAAAGCTAACCAGTGTTATGTAGGCCCCTATCCCGAAAGTGACCCCCAGAGATGCGGTTATCGTAGACTTCCTTTTTGTAAGCAAATGGGTCTTGGCAATGTTCAGTATAACTTTCCAGTTTGTCATTCCCCGGGTCTTAGGACATAGGTATCTTCATCCAGCCCGGAGAGTACTTCCACACGATCCAGGTTTTGGATACCTACCGCGATTTCCACAATCCCATCTGCTGTTTTCACTTTATTTCCATCGATAAGAAAATCCTTGGGAATTGTGAGTACGCTATCTTTTTCCGTGATTATTATATTGCCTTCTCCAGCAAGTCCGGGGTAGAGTACCTCAGGTGGGGCCTTGAATTGTGCCTCGATTTTAAAGGTCTGTGAACGCTGATCTTTTTGCGGATATATTTTGCTGATCCTGGCTTCGAATACTCTTTCTTGATAAGCATCCAGGGTGATCAGGGCTTTTTGTGCCAGCCTCAGTTTCACAATATCAACTTCATCAACAAGGAGTTCAATTACAAATTGATCCGAACTACCAATGGCAGCCAATGGTTCCATCGTACTGATTATTTCTCCCTGATTTTTGTACAGGTTGTATAAGGTACCGTTGATCTTACTGGTAACCGTAAAGTCATCCGTAGCAATGAGGGCGGTCTTATAATTGTTTTCTGCCTGTATCAGCTTGGTCTTTAGTTCGTTTTTCATTCGCTCGTAATTACCCTTAAGCACCTGCAAGTTACTGGAGGCTAGTTCGTAAGCGAGCTTGCGGGTTTCGTATTCTACCTCAGAACCTATTTTTTGATCCCACAGTTTTTTTTGTCGGTAGTAATTGGATGAATCGTTCTTCATCTTCAGTTTTGCAGCAGCAATCTCATCACGCATACCGGAGAGTACCGCATTATTCCCGCTGTAATTGTCCCGTGCCAACTCGAGATTGAGCCGGGCGTTATCCATGTTGAGCTTGGGTGTATTGTTGACAATTTGAGCTATGGGATCGCCTTTGCGAACGATATCTCCTTCTTCGAGCAGGTTCCTTTCCAGAATGCCGCCAACTGCTGCATATACCTGGTACAGGCTATCTGGCTGAACTGTCGCAGAGGCGTAGACAGATTCGGTAAGCCGGCTACGGGTGGGATAGGTTTTGTCTTCATCAGTCCCGCATGACAGCAGTAAAGTTGCCGAGATAAACAGCAGGAATGCTTTGCAATAGCTAAAAACGGTCTGCATTATATACGGATTAAACGAAAATATTCAACTATAGGGGCCTAGGGCATGGGATAAAGCATTTGCTCCAGCACTGGTTTCTTGCTCCGGCTCATTGGCAATGTTTTCCCTCCGATATCCACGCTTGTGCTGTTGAATTTATCCACCATTCCTAAATTTACAATATATGATCTGTGTATCCTAAGAAAGCGGTCTTTGGGCAGCTTCTTGGTCATGGCTTTCATGGTAGAAAGCACTACAACCCTTTCCGAAGGGGTGATCAGTTTTACATAGTCGCCCATGGCTTCTACCCAAAGAATTTCTGCAACATTGACCTCGCGTTGCTGCAGGTCGCATCGGATGACCAACAAATCGCTTTTAAGGGGTTTATGAGAACCCTGATGTTTTTTTACCGCCTTTTCTACCGCCTGTCTGAATCTCTTGGCTGTTGGGGGTTTCAGCAGGTAGTCAGTTACACCATGGTCAAATGCCTCAAGGGCATATTGGGGAGAGGCAGTAACAAAAATGACCTGGGTGTATTCATCCAGGGTATCAATGAAGTTAAAACCGCTAATGACCGGCATTTCAATGTTAAGGATTACCAGATCTACCAGAACTTCACCCAGCCTTTTATGTGCGGTTGTGGCATCTCCGTAAGCACCCTGCAGTTCCAGTTCCGGATGTTGTTTCGCCAGATGGGTAAGTAACGCTCTCTGGGTGGCGGAATGGTCAAGGATCAGCGTCCCTAATTTGGGGTTTTCCTTCTTCATAATTCAGGATTTATTTAACCGGAAAATATACCTGAAGATAAACTTCTCCGGAGTATAGACAAAACTATTTCCAATTATTACAATCCAAAATGATTATGGTCATAATGTACGTTGATTCTCATTCATTTTATAACAAAAAAGATTTTTGCTACCTAGTACTCCGATTTAAAATAATATTCATCTCCATTCCCTGACAATTATCATCTTTTTGAAAATTCAATATGTATAGATTAGCGACTTTTTCAAGCTGTTTTTATGAAAGCAAGAGCAATATTCTACAGAAGAGGCCAAAGTGATAGTGGAATCATAACCATAGCTATCGGGCTGGTATATCTTTGGTTTGGTACCCTGAAATTCTTTCCCGGAGT
>JABDRK010000077.1 GCA_013041785.1 Eudoraea sp. | reverse complement strand
AAGGCATTTCCGCAACGCAGGGCGGACACCAGCTTGCCCAAAAATTCAGCAAAGTCACTTCCCCTTTGACCGAAATTACCGGGAACGTTTTTCCTTCCATATCGGTTAACTCCCAGTCCTGCAAATCTGGGATATCTGCGGTCCGTGAAGCCACAGGTTCCGGGTTGTGTGAAAGTACACGGTTTACAAACACCTGAGCATGAAATCCCAGGGGGGTAAACAGGTATAATGCTAAACCAATCAGGAGCAGCAACCATACCCAGTTTATGCGCTTTTTTCTCATGAGGCGTTTAATAGATCCGTTAGCAATTCCTTTACCCCGGTATTGTACCAGTCTGAGATGCCCTGTTCAAAAACCGCAATGCGGCCTTCCTTATCAATTATATACGAGGCGGGTGGTTCCGGAATTTCAAAAGGAGCCTGCTCACCGATGATCAGGTAAGTGACCGGGAACGTAAAGTCGTGCTTTTCCATAAAGGCCTCTGCAGGGGCTTGTTCCTCATCGGTAATGACATAAAAAACTACCTGGTCGCCAAATTCCTGATACAGTTTCTGGACTTCAGCCAGCTCAGCTTCGCAGGGCAATCGCCAGGATGCCCAAAAATTGATAAAGACCACCTTTCCCCTTGCTTCCTCAAAACTGAAGAAATTCCAATCCTTGTCTTTAAGCGTCCAGTTATAATCCTTTAACTGCGTCCGGTCTTCAACAGCAATTACATCCGGTCCGAAGGCAAAAAGGCGATTCAGGAAAATCTTTCCGTAATGACCTAAGGGCGTCACAAAAAACGCCAAAACCAGGGCGAATAAAAGTAAATTAAGTACGGTTTTCCTGTTGAACTTCATGAGAAAGCAGACATGCTAAATAAAAAACTCCTGAGTATATGCAGGAGTTTTTCTGATAATATACCTAAGCGGCATTTTCCTTTTTAATCACGTTCAGTGCCGAACCCTCCCTGAACCACTCAATTTGTGATTCATTATAGGAATGGTTAGCTATGATGGTGTCTTTACTGCCATCGGCGTGTACAACCTCAATGGTCAATGGTTTACCCGGAGAAAATTCACCAATATCAACAAAGTTGAAGGTGTCATCTTCCTGGATCAAATCATAGTCCTTTTCCTCGGCAAAGGTCAGCGCCAGCATACCCTGCTTCTTTAAATTCGTTTCATGAATCCTTGCAAAGGATTTGACCAAAACCGCAGCTACGCCCAAATGCCTGGGTTGCATGGCGGCATGCTCACGGGAAGAACCTTCCCCATAATTATGATCCCCTACCACAAGGGTTTTGATGCCGGCAGCTTTATAGGCCCTTTGTGTATCCGGAACCCCACCGTATTCCCCGCTGAGTTGATTTTTAATGAAATTTGTCTTTTTATTGTAGGCATTGACGGCACCAATCAAGGTATTATTAGCAATATTATCCAGGTGTCCCCGGTATCTCAGCCAAGGCCCTGCCATGGATATATGGTCCGTTGTACATTTGCCAAAGGCTTTGATCAATAACTTCATGCCCGTAAGGCTTTCAGGGGTTATTGGCTCAAAAGGTTCCAGCAATTGAAGCCGTTCGGAATCCGTCGCAACAACTACTTGTACAGCACTTCCATCCTCTTTAGGGGCGATATAGCCCGCATCTTCCACTGCAAACCCTTCAGGTGGCAATTCATACCCCCTGGGCTCGTCGAGCTTCACTTCTTCTCCCTCTTCGTTGATCAGGGTATCTGTTATGGGGTTGAAATCCAAACGACCTGCGATCGCTATGGCCGTTACCAACTCCGGGGATCCCACAAATGCGAGTGTATTGGGGTTACCGTCTGCCCTTTTGGCAAAATTCCTGTTGAATGAGTGGACTATGGTGTTTCGTGGTCCATCTGAAGCCTTATCCCCGTAGCGGTCCCACATCCCGATGCAAGGTCCGCAGGCATTGGCAAAAACTGTAGCCCCGATATTATTAAATGTGTCAATAAACCCGTCACGTTCAATGGTATACCTAACCTGTTCCGAACCCGGGGTAATCGTAAATTTCGACTTTGTCTTCAGGTGCTTGTCTGCCACCTGTTTGGCAAGGGATGCAGCTCTTGAAATGTCTTCGTAAGAGGAATTTGTACAGGATCCTATGAGCCCGACCTCTACATTCAGCGGCCAGTCGTTTTCCCTGGCAGCCTCGCTCATCTTTGAAATAGGGGTAGCCAAATCGGGCGTAAAAGGCCCGTTAAGGTGAGGTTCAAGTTCTGAAAGGTCAATTTCTATTACCTGATCAAAATAGGTATCCGGATCTGCATACACTTCCCGATCTGCAGTAAGGTATGCGGCCACTTCATTGGCTGCGTCCGCAACATCTGCACGGCCGGTTGCCCTCAGGTAACGGTCCATTGATTCGTCATATCCGAAGGTCGATGTAGTAGCTCCTACTTCAGCACCCATATTACAAATGGTTCCTTTTCCCGTACAGGACATGGATGTGGCTCCTTCTCCGAAGTACTCAATAATGGCACCTGTGCCTCCTTTTACGGTAAGGATATCAGCAACCTTAAGGATTACATCTTTGGGTGCCGTCCAACCGGATAGTTTTCCGGTGAGTTTTACCCCGATGAGTTTTGGGAATTTCAATTCCCAGGGCATTCCTGCCATCACATCAACAGCATCTGCACCCCCAACGCCTATAGCTACCATACCCAGGCCGCCGGCATTTACCGTATGGGAGTCCGTTCCAATCATCATTCCCCCTGGAAAAGCGTAGTTTTCCAAAACCACCTGATGGATGATCCCTGCACCTGGCTTCCAGAATCCGATTCCGTATTTATTCGATACCGATTCCAGGAACTGAAAAACTTCATTGCTGGTTTGATTCGCCCTTTTTAAATCTGCATCTGCCCCAACCTTGGCCTGAATAAGGTGATCACAATGTACGGTGGTGGGAACAGCAACCTTAGGTTTTCCAGCATGCATAAACTGCAATAATGCCATTTGAGCGGTTGCATCCTGGCATGCCACCCTGTCCGGGGCAAAATCCACATAATCCTTGCCACGGGAAAATGCTTTGCCTGGCATACCTTCCCAAAGGTGTGCATACAAGATCTTTTCTGAAAGGGTTAGAGGCCTGCCTACTATATCCCGGGCTTTATCCACGCGTACCGAAATATTCGCGTAGACCTTTTTAATCATGTCGATATCAAATGCCATAGAATTGAATTTTCTGTTAGAATGCCCCCAAAAGTACTAAAATAGGAGGGTAAAAAAAAGAGATATTGTTGCTGTCTTTGGCAGGTTTCACCGTGCAAAAGAGCCTAACTGTATCCAGTTTGACAGGTCTGCTGAGCTGACGCAGATTTCGCTTATTTCTCCTTTAAAACAGTTGGCGAATGATGTTCTCTTCGGTAATCCCCTCCGCATCAGCCTTATAGTTCTTTATAATTCTATGACGGAGAATGCTCATGGCAATTTTCTGAACGTCTTCAATATCCGGAGAATACTTACCGTTGACGGCGGCATGCGCCTTTGCACCCAGGATCAGGTATTGCGAAGCCCGTGGACCTGCACCCCAATCGAGGTATTGCTTTACGACTTCAGGAGCAGTTTCCGCGGCTGGCCTGGTTTTACCTACCAGTTTAACTGCGTAGTCCACCACATTGTCGGGCACAGGTATCCTGCGCACCAAATGCTGTATCTCGAGGATCTGTTCGGCGCTGAACAGGGCATTAACTTCAGGGGTTTCATCATTGGTTGTGGCCTTAACCACCTGTACCTCCTCTTCGGGCGTGGGATACTGAAGTTCGATGGCGAACATAAAACGGTCCAATTGCGCTTCCGGAAGCGGATAAGTTCCTTCTTGTTCTATCGGGTTCTGCGTGGCTAAAACAAAATAGGGCAGGGAAAGTTCGTGGCGTTTACCCGTAATGGTCACCGCACGCTCCTGCATGGCTTCCAAAAGGGCAGCCTGGGTCTTGGGTGGCGTTCTGTTTATTTCATCTGCCAGGATGATATTGGCAAAAACGGGGCCTTTTACAAACTGGAATTTACGGTTTTGATCCAGGATTTCGCTTCCCAGGATATCACTGGGCATCAGATCAGGGGTAAATTGTATCCGCTTGAAATCCAGGCCAAGCGCTCTGGCAATAGTATTGACCATTAAGGTTTTGGCCAGCCCGGGCACACCTATAAGCAGGGAATGCCCTCCGGCATAAATGGACAGTAGGATCTGGTCTATTACTTCTTCCTGACCTACAATCACCTTGGCGATTTCTTTTTTAAGTGCCTGGTGTTTATCGACCAGGTTTTGAACTGCGGCTACATCAGACATGTTTTTAATCTTTTACCCAGTCATTGGCGAAATCGCACGATCGATTGGACGTGCTCACGCTGATATAGGTATCCTCTATATGTTCTGCCATCCATTCTTTGATGGCCTTAAACTGTTTTTCTTTAAGCGCGAGATCCTGAATTTTTAAATAATCACGCGCAAAATCCGCCGGGTGTTCATCATAGCGATTGGTCACCTTCAGGATTTTGTATTTTGGTGGACCTCCTCTTGGATCAGGCTCCAGTATGGGATTGGAGATTTCGTTATCCTTCAGGTTTCTGACCTGATTATACAAGGTGGGATCCATTTTGGTGAGCTCAAACTTACTGTCGAAATTAATCGGATTCCTGAGTAGTCCCCCATCAAACTTGGTCTCTTTTTCATCTGAGAAATTTAACGCAGCTTCAGCAAAGGTATATTTACCTTCCATGACCTGCTGCCTTATGGAGTCCAGTTCTATCCGGGCTTTATCCACTTCTGCCTGAGGAATTTCGGGCTGTATCAGGATGTGGCGTAAATCCAGTTCCTGTCCGCGAATTTTTTCGATATAGATAATATGAAAGCCAAAGGTGGTTTCAAATGGTTCCGATATTTCTCCTTCCTGAAGGCTGAAGGCTACGTCCTTAAATTCCTTTACAAATGGGGTTTGACGGGTCATGCTGTAAAAACCGCCCTTCGACTTAGAACCTGGATCCTGGGAATAAAGGATGGCCTTTACGCTAAAACTTGCGTCATTATCCACTACGTCTGCCCTGATCTGCCTGAGTTTATCAATAGCCCTTTGTTTCTCCACTTCGGGGATTTTGGGGATTTTGACAATTTGGGAAATCTCCAGTTCCGCACCGAAAACCGGACGCTCATCTTCAGGGATCTTACTAAAAAACTGACGAACTTCCTCGGGAGTCACCTCAATATCGCTCACGATCTTTTGCTGCATTTTCTGGGAAAGCATTTGCAATTTATTGATCTCAAAAAGCTCCTGCCGAAAATCCTCTACACTTTCCTTCTTGTAAAATTCAAGTACCTTCTCCATGGAACCCACCTGCTGTATGAGTTGTTGGATCTGTCTGTCGCTTGTGGCATTAACTTCATCATCCGAAACCAAGAGACTGTCCTGAACAGCCTGGTGCGCATACATCCTGTCCTCCATAAGTTTCCCAAGGAGTCCGCAGCGGGTAATGTCCTGGGGAGAAGCCCCCTGATTTCGCAAATCGATCAGGGTTTTTTCAATATCTGAATCCAGGATTACATAGTCCCCGATCACCGCAGCAATGCCGTCAACTTTAACACGTTTATAAGCGGGTTTATTTAAAACCTGACTACTATCGGCCTTGTAAACCGGTTCTGGCGGTTCTATCTGGGTATCCGGAATGGAATCCCTTTCCTGGGCAACCATTCCGAAACTTACAAGTCCGGCCAACAAAAAGATGATATTATTCTTCCACGTTTTGATCATAAACCTCAAATGTATTTTCCTTAGTAGCTTCATCCATCAGTTCCGTTTCCAATCTCCGCATATATTCGAGTTTCCGGCGGTTAAGCAGTATCTGCCTGATCGTAGGTTCGATATACGTAAGGGGCGCAATCTCATTAGGCTCCCGAATATCGGTTATTAAAGCCAAATATACCCCCGTTGAATCCTCCAGTTCAAAAAATTGTGATTTTTTTAAGTATCGGCTTTCATTCTCATAGCTAATTGGCGGTACTTCTTCCATTACCCGCTCCAGGGGAACCCATAGTGAATCGTTAAAATTAAGTTTTCGAAATTGAACTCCAATCGAGTCCAGGTAATAAAGATCATCTTCGTCAAAGCGTTTCAGCCGCTCGGTCACCTCATCCTTATTCAGGAATTGTTTTGGCAGTTCAACAAAACGCAACTGCACCAGCTTCTCCCTGAGTTTAAAGTTCTCTTTCTCTTTTTCATAGATATCGAGCATCTGAGATTCTGTAATCAGGGTATCTTCTGCCTGCAGTACCAGGGCTTCCCTATAAGCCCGGGTGTAGAGATCAATACGGTAATCGTTTACCAGGGCTTCAAATTCCTGCAATCTTTCCTCTGGTAAATTGATTTCTGCTTTTGTGAGCAGGAGCTGTTTGATCGCCCAATTATTAATATAGTTGGTAACCAATGTAGCGCTGTCCTGCGGACTTGTATTTTCAGGAAGCAAATTGGCTATATCTTCCTCAAACAAATAGACTTGTCCCACACGGGCCACCGGTTTGTTTTCAACATCTTCCTTAATAAAGCGGCCGCAGGCCATAATGCTTAAAAAAAATAGCACTGCCGGTGTTAACCTACTCTGCTTTTTCAATAAAAGGTAAAGCTCACGCATTGAGCAAAAATAACAATTCGGCTTTGCCTTACAAGTCAGCTAAGGGCTATTAACAGATTTTTAGTGAACCCTCGGCGAGATTTTGTAATTTAGGTAAAGACAAAAGACGATGAAGTATACTTGTGAAATCCTGGTGGATGTGTCCAGAACAGTTTTTATAGAGAAACTGAACAATCCGGAAAATATGATACTTTGGCAACAAGGTCTGTTGAGATACAAAGTATTGTCCGGTACCCCAGGCGAAGAAGGGGCTAAGATGGAGTTACATTACAAAATGGGCAAAAGGGAACTCGTGATGATTGAAACCATATTAAAGCAGGATTTTCCCAATGAATTCCACGCCACCTATGATGCCAAGGGCGTCCATAATATCCAACGGAATTACTTCGAGGAAGTAAAAGCCGGACAAACACGCTGGCGAGCAGAAAGTGAATTTCAGTTTGCTGGTTTCTTTATGAAGCTAATGGCCTTTTTTATGCCTGGGGCATTCAAAAAACAATCCATGCGGTATCTTAGGGATTTTAAGGCGTTTGCCGAAAAGGGAATCACTGTTAATAATCCATAGCATTTAAATTGGAACGGAAGATCAAATTAATTTGGGACTTCAGGGGGCCGGATGCCAGTGCAATAGCCAGGCATCATGAGGTTCATCTTAAAGAGTACATAAACCTTGAGCGGTTAGCGTTAAAAATAACGGGACACCAGGATTTAAGCATGGCCCACAGTATTGCATTCATGGTGGTGGAAGAAGCTCAGATGATCCCGGTCCGGGATGCCTTGCTTCCCCATCGCGGCGAACTATACCAGGAATAATTTACCCCTGAAATTAAATACATTGAGAATACTGTTTTTACTTTCATTTTCAGCCTTATTAATGGCCTTTTCCTGCGAGCAGGACCTCACTGCTGAGAACCCACTTACCCAGGTACTTGCATCTGATGATCCTTATATCCGACAGGTAATGGACAAGGTAGGCCAGCACGAGCTGCAGCTGATATTTACACAAATCGAAAGAAATGATGATAGCGTAATCCTGAAGGATTTTAAATTTCAGGTAGCCGGGGACAATTACTTTTATCCTGCCAGCACGGTTAAATTTCCCGCAGCAGTGGCCGCACTGGAGAAACTGAACGAATTGGATTCCCTGAACCGGGATGTACGTTATTATATTGAGGGGGATTCAATTGAAGATACCTTTGCAAAAGATATCATCAAAATATTTACCGTAAGTGACAATCATGCCAATAACCGCTTGGTGGAATTCCTTGGACAGGACGAGATTAATTCCCGCATGCGCAGCAGGGGTGTTCGTCCGATTCGCATAGCACATAGGCTTGGCGTTCATACGGATGATGTAACAACGCGTCCGTTGGTCTTGTATCTCAACGATACAACAACAACGATTTCCCAGCCTATTGTAAACAAGGCCCCGGAACCGCTCAGGCTGAACCGGATAAAAAAGGGGCGGGGTTTCTATGCACAGGACTCCTTGCACGCCGAGCCCTTCAATTTTAGCCTGAAGAACTATTACCCTATTGAATCCCAGCATGCGCTTCTTAAACGCATCGTGTTTCCGCAGCATTTCAAGCCTTCCGAGCGTTTTGGCCTTTCGCCTGACCAAAGGGAATTTTTGTTAGATGCCATGCAAATGCTACCCCGCAAAAATGGATACGATCCAGAAGAATTCTACGATGGCTACTGCAAATTCTTTATGTATGGAGATACCCAGGAGCGCATTCCCGATCATATCAAAATTTACAACAAAGTGGGTTTCGCCTATGGCACCCTTACTGATTGCGCATATATCCGGGATGAGCTCAACCAGGTGGAATTCATGCTCACAGGCACCATCCTTGTCAATCAGGACGGTATATTCAATGACGATGCCTACGAATACGATGAAGTTGGCATCCCATTCCTCGCTGCCCTGGGACGGAGCCTATACGCCTATGAACTCGGTCGAAAATAGTCAGAATCGGACAAAAAAAAACACCGCCGGAGCGGTGTTTATCTTTTAGGTGTATTCCTTATTTAGGCATTACAACGTCTTCAATGATATGAATAACTCCATTGGAAGCCATAACATCAGTTTTGGCTATTTTGCTGTAGTTACCATTGGCATCCATAAGGTAGATCCCCCCATTTCTGCTTACTGCAGTCAGCGTGGCTCCATTTAAGGTAGTCAATGTTGCTTTTCCATTTCCTTGCTTGAGCGCAGCAGCTACATCTGAAGCAGCCAACTTCCCTGCAACTACATGGTAGGTAAGGATAGCCGATAGTTGCTCTTTGTTCTGAGGCTGCAATAAACTGTTCAGCGCATCTGCATCAATTTTTGCAAATCCGGCGTTAACGGGTGCAAAAACGGTAAAAGGACCTTCTCCCTGAAGCGCAGGAACAAGATCAGCTGCTTTTAAGGCAGCAACGAGTGTAGAAAAATCATCAACGGAAACCGCGATGTCTACGATGTTTTGAGAAGTGTTCTGTGCGGAAGCTTTTGGGGCGAAGGCCAAAAATGCCATCGCAGAGAATAAAAAGATTACTTTTTTCATGATTTGTTTTTAAGGATTAATTTTAAAATTGTCAGTTATGACTCTCATCTACATTTACACATCAAAATCACCCCTGGATGAAGCAAGCACATATTTATCATATCTTTAACATTCCTTATGGACAAGATATCTGAGGACATAGACGACATCAGGCAACTACAGCAGGGCAAGAAAGACGCGCTTTATAAGCTATATGCACGGTATTCAGGAGCGTTGTACGGCGTAATCATCCGGATGTGCAAAGAGGAAACACTGGCCCAGGAAATATTACAGGACACTTTTGTAAAGGTGTGGAGGCAAATACACACCTATGACCCGGAACGCGGAAGGTTTTATACCTGGGCATATCGTATTGCGCGTAATACTACCTTAAATGCCTTAAGAAAACAGAAGAAACTCATCCAAACAGAGGATTTGGGTGTATATATTAATAAAGAGGAAGAAAATAAGGGCCCGGACTATACGCAACTCAACGGGGTTCTCAGAAATCTGGAACCCCACCATCAAACCGCTATTGAGCTGGTATATTTTAAGGGACTCACCCACAGGGAGGCGCATCAGGAAATGGATGTTCCCCTGGGGACATTTAAGTCCTATGTACAGCAGGCCCTGAAACATTTGCGAACGGCATATCAAAAGGAGGGTTTGGTTCTTCTTTTTTTTATTAAACTATGGTTTGGGAATGGATAAGCAGAGGATCATTGAGGATGGCATATTGACGGCCTACTTGTTAGGCACACTGGACCAGGTGCAGGAAGCTCAGGTAGCTCAGGTACTGGAACAGGATAAAGAATTGCGGGAAATGTACAGCAGGCTTGAGGCGGATTTTGAGCGCATGGCCATGGAAAATGCAATCGCCCCGCCAGACCCGGTATTAACCGGATTAAAGAATGAATTGGAAGCAAGTTCCGCAAGTCCGGTAATTGACCTGAAAACAGATAAAAGGACCTTTACCCAACTGCGATCCCGTCTGTTGGTGGCCGCTTCCCTGGCCGCCCTCTTCGCACTCAGTGCATTTTGGT
>JABDRK010000042.1 GCA_013041785.1 Eudoraea sp. | reverse complement strand
AGGCCACCGGCTGCAACTAGTGCAATTACCCAATTGGGCAGATCGGCTATTTCGGGATTTGCCAGAACAGTGATATCCGGGTCCACCGTAAGCTCATTCCTATCAGGATCTCCAACGTACTGAATTCGCCCGTCCTGGTTTTTATCATCAAATACAATTAAGCCTGTGGTTTCCCATTTCCGAAACCATTCCGGCATTTCTTTATAAGGTTGATCACTGACGGTTTCTATAAGATTGGTCCTGGCAAAAACTGCAACTGCCGGGGCTGTGGTATACAGAATGGCGATAAAGAGTAAGGCATAGCCCGCTGATTTACGGGCATCACGCACGTTGGGAACTGTAAAAAAACGTACGATCACATGCGGTAAACCCGCGGTTCCCACCATCAGGGCAGCAGTGATACAAAAAATATCCACAGTTGATTTGGAGCCATCCGTATAGGCCGTAAAACCTAGGGCTTCAGATAGCCCGTCTAATTTGTCCAGGAGGGAAACTTCTTCTCCCAGCACCTGGCCACCCATTCCCAGCTGGGGGACCGGATTTCCTGTCATTTGAATGGAAATAAAAATTGCAGGGACCATAAAGGCAAAGATCAGAACGCAGTATTGTGCTACCTGGGTGTACGTAATACCCTTCATTCCCCCGAGGACAGCATAAAACAAAACAATGATCATCCCGATGATTACCCCCGTATTTATGGGTACTTCAAGAAAACGGGAAAATACCAATCCAACACCTCTCATCTGTCCCGCCACGTAAGTAAAGGAAACCAGGAGGGCACAAATAACAGCCACAGTCCGTGTTATATTGGAATAGTAACGATCTCCTATAAAATCGGGTACTGTAAATTTTCCAAATTTTCTTAGGTAAGGGGCGAGAAGAAGGGCGAGAAGAACGTATCCTCCCGTCCAGCCCATCAAATAAACCGACCCGTCGTAACCCGTAAAAGAGAGGAGGCCGGCCATCCCTAAAAAAGATGCTGCAGACATCCAATCGGCTGCCGTTGCCAAACCATTGGCCAGAGCAGGCACGTGCCCTCCGGCAATATAAAAGTCGCTGGTAGAGGACGCCCTCGACCAGATAGCGATTCCAATATATAGGGAAAATGAAATGACGACCAGAAGGAGCGTCCAACTCTGTACGTCCATACCTTAGTTCATTAATTTGAAGCTCTCATTGTTCATTATATCCGTATTTCTTATCGAGCTTATTCATAAGGCGTACATAAATAAAAATGAGAAGTACAAAGACATAGATTGCGCCTTGTTGCGCAAACCAAAAACCGAGGCCAAAACCGCCTATTTTAAATGTGTTGAGGTAGTCCTTGAGGAGAATTCCAGCCCCAAAAGACACAGCGAACCAAATAGAGAGTAATATCAGAAGATATTTCAGGTTCTCTCTCCAATAAGCTTTTGCCTTCTTCTGAGGGTTATCCATAGTCGTATTAAATCCGGCTAGGGAACAAAATACTAAATAAATTGGGATTTGCAGAGGCGATTACGGCCTAAACTACTTTGAGACTAAAGGCAGATTACTGGCCCAGGGGATTCGCCTGAAATTCCTGTATTTCGTCAGCCGTACTTCGAACGCTTATTTCAATTGGGTTACAGCAGACTTCGCAGTCCTCAACATAAGTCTGGTAAGATACAGAGGTGTCTAGCAGCATAGAAATCTCCTCCCAGCAGTAAGGACATTGAAAGAAATGCTCAAGCATATTGAATTCTAAAGTTCTACGTTTAAAAGTTGACCTGTTAACTGAAGGAGCTGCAATTCTGCCAGCTTGGCATCGTATTTCGCAAGATTCTTGTTCGTCAGGGCATTCAGGAGATTGATCTGGGCCTGGCGGAACTCTATAGAGGTAATCCTACCTAATTGAAACTGCTCCCGGGATCGATCAAAATTGTTTTCATTGGTGATCACATTTTGCTCCTGTATAGCGTAGATATTTAATCTGTTCTCATAAAAATCGAGTGCATTGAGGATATCCCTGTCTACCTCCAGCTCCACTTGTTTTTTAAGTAATTCCTGGTTCTTAAAAGCGATTTTAGCATTCTTCACCCTCACAGCCGTTCCACCGCCATCAAAGAGATTCCAGGTTAACCGAGCACCAAGATTAAGATTATAGGTAGTATTATTAACACCAGGGAAGAAGGCAGAGGCGGCACTTTGATTGAGATTCCATCCGTAGGACCCTGTGAGGCCAATGTTTGGCAAATACCCGCTTCTACTCACCTTAATGTCATAATCATTGATCATTAAGTTTTTCTCTGTTTGTAGAATGGCGACGTTGTTCTGTTTTGCCTGGGCAACATAATCATTCAATTGCAGGCTTGGGATAAAGGTCACTACCGTATCTACTTCAAAAACCTCATTTAAACTTTGGTTGAGAACCACGTTGAGATCCCTTTTCGTATTCGCCAGTTGTTGTCTGGCATTAAGTAGGTTGATACTGTCATTGGTAACGTCAACCTGCGCATTTAAGATATCCAATTTTGTGTTCTGCCCATATTCAAAAGCGTATTCGGCTCTTGTAATCCTATCCTTAGAAATTTCCAAAGCCTGTTGAAAGACATAGACATTCTCCGTTAGTCGAGCCACTTCAAAATACACACTCAATAACTGAAGTATAGTATTTTCAATGGTTTCCCTGGCCTGTA
>JABDRK010000426.1 GCA_013041785.1 Eudoraea sp. | reverse complement strand
CCTTTAGATTTTTAATTTTACCTAATTGCTCTTCTGTAATCAATTCTGGAAAGTATTTTTGTTTGGCCCGGAGCTTGGCCACCAGGTGTTTTCGAAAACGTTTTGCATAGGCCCAGTTCTTTGGTTTAAGTAGCTGGATTAGGGAATCGTGCAGCTGGCAGGGTACCGATATGGCTATAGCCGCCTTGACTTCTTTGGGGATATCCCGGCCTTCACCCAGGTATTTCAGGGTCATATTTCCACCCAGGCTGATCCCTTTTATCAGTATTTCAGTATACGATTTTGTTTCGAGTATATGATGAATTACGGCTTCCAGGTCTTCGGTAGCACCGGAATGATAGGATCGATATAGCCGGTTGGTTTGCCCACTACATCCCCTGAAATTTACAGCACAGGCATCAATTCCTGCAGCGTTAAATACTTTGGCACTTCCGGTGATGTAGGGACGTTGTCCGTGACCTTCCAACCCATGTAAAAGAATAACTACTTTGTTGGTAGGGGCTTCGCCATAGCTCCAGTCCAGATCCATAAAATCACCATCCGGGAGCTCCAGACGCTCCCGTTTTTGCTCCAGCCCGGGCACCTTGCGAAATAGTCCGGCATAGACTGTGGCCACATGGCCGTTCTTGAATAAAAGTGGGGGATTATAGCGGCTTTGTAATACGGGCATCAGTATAAAATATGATCCTGAGCTTCTACCTTTTCGGGAAGGTTGTCTTCGTCCAGCATGTCCCGGAGGTCTATTTCAATGGTCCGGCACAGGGCTGTCATCGGGACATCGTTAATGCGACCTTCAAACGGGTCTTCACTGTTGCTCCCTACTTTCTCCATGGTCACAAAGATCCAGGAAATAAGTACAGAGAATGGAATCATCATAAAGAGGTACCAACTTCTTACTGAACCCTCAATCAGACTAATCCCCTCTTCAAATACATCCAGAAGCCCAAAAGGCAGTAAAAGGATGAAGAGCCAGGTAAACAGGGTACTGAAGTATGCATACTGCCTGGGAAATGGGGTATTTTTGATCCGCTCACATTTCCCCTGCAGGTTGTAAAGCTCTTCCAGGTTGTTATGAAAAACCTGCTTGTCAAATTCCGTTATTTTCTCCGCTTCAAGAAGTTTTTTCAGGTGTTGCCCCTGGTTTTTGACAAGCTGTGTAGCCACGTTTTTCCGAGCTTGCAGATCTTCTAATTCTGTTGGATTCAGGAAAACACCAAGATCTTCACAAACCGGATTCTTGTGCCCGTGCTTCTCGAAAAGTTTTTCCACGGATTTGTTTTCACTGATCGAAAATGAACTGGGCTGCCGCAGCTGTATCCTCAGTGCATTGCTCCAGGCCAGATGCCTGTAAATGAGTTCTCTTTTGGTTTCGTCAGTATCATTGACAAAACTCAGGACATTGTTGGCCCAGGTCCGGGAATAATTGACAATACCCCCCCAAATTTTACGGCCTTCCCAGAAACGATCATAGCTCTGGCTGTTTTTAAACCCGATATAGAAAGCAACTGCGATACCAATCACGCTGAGCGGCTGAAAGGGGATGTCGATAAAATTCCAGTTCAGGAAGTGATAGAGTGCAAAAACACCGCCGGCCCAGAGAGTAAAGAAAATAAGGTTCCTCCAGGAATAGCGCCACAAAACGCCAGGGCTAATGTTCCTTTTAACGTACATGCCTATTTAATTTTGTTGGCGGAATATCGGGTAAGGTAGTCCGACTGCGCTTGCATGGCCTTTACAAATTCGTTTTGAAGTTGTTCTACAAGTTCTGCTGTCGGCATAACATCTTCAATTGTGGCAACCCCCTGGCCGGCTGACCAGATCGTTTTCCAGGCCTTGGCTTCTGTGTCCAGTTCCTTGCCAAAATCCACCTTATGCCCTTTTGTGAAATCTTCCTCGCTGATACCGGCTGCCTCAAGGCTGGCCGCTAAAAAGTTGGCGTGAACTCCTGAGATGGCAGCGGTGTAGACGATGTCACTTGCTCCTGCATCGATGATCATTTGCTTGTAGGCCTCAGGAGCTTTGCTTTCTTCCGTATTAATAAAACGCGTACCCATATAGGCCAGATCAGCCCCCATTTGCAGGGCCGTGGCAATATCCCTTCCGGTACTGATACAGCCCGACAATATCAATGTTTTTTTGAAGAATTTTTGTACTTCAGACACCAGGGTCATCGGATTTAAGGTCCCGGCATGTCCTCCTGCACCCGCGGCCACCAGGATAAGTCCATCGACTCCGGCTTCGGCCGCCTTCTGGGCGTGGCGTTTTTTGATGATATCGTGAAATACCAGGCCACCATAGCTATGAACGGCATCAACCACCTGGGATACAGCTCCCAGCGAGGTGATGATCAGTGGCACCTGGTGTTTGATGCATAGTTTCAGATCTGCCTCCAGCCTGGGGTTGGTGGGGTGTACTATGAGGTTGACCCCAAAAGGTGCCGGCTTATTACCGGTTTCTTCTTCATATTTGGAAAGGGCTTCCTTAATCTCGATCAACCACGCTTCAAAGCCTTCACTCGTGCGCTGGTTTAAGGCTGGAAATGTCCCCACAATGCCTGCTTTGCAGCAGGAAATCACCAGCTGCGGGCCGGAGATCAGGAACATAGGGGCTGCAATTAC
>JABDRK010000418.1 GCA_013041785.1 Eudoraea sp. | reverse complement strand
CCCATAAGGCAATTATATTAACAACGGCAAATGCATGTCTTACTACAATTGAAATTACCAAAGTCCTTGACAAGTAAAGTAGGATTGCCACGGCAAGAACCAAACGCAAGGGTATCAATAGGGTTTTAAGTACACCATGATGCTTGCTTTTGGTAAAATTTTTCCACCATAAGCGTACCAGCCTACCCAGGATTAAGGTAAACACCCATGCCACAAAATAAGCACCAATGGCTAGCAATATAATGCCTATCCAATCCTTGATAGGCCCTCCCTGAAACCTTGAAGACAACATACTATCAGAGGCAGCCTGGTCTGAAAACACCTCATCATCGGCATACTCCTCTTTGGTCAGTACTTCCAGGGTTTTCCATGAAAACAACCACAGCTTTTGATT
Organism: Eudoraea sp.; assembly: GCA_013041785.1. GTDB lineage: Bacteria > Bacteroidota > Bacteroidia > Flavobacteriales > Flavobacteriaceae > Lentiprolixibacter. The sequence continues at coordinate 1,960 of JABDRK010000418.1, read as the reverse complement.
ATCCTCCGTAGTTATGCGTTCCAGTAAAAGAGGGATTTCATTCCCCTGCAATATTATAGTACCTACCTTCTCCAATGTTGGATCCAGGTCTTCTTTTAGGTCCCCTTCCGGGTTACCGCTTATCAGGTTGACAGGCAAAACCTGCCCGCTGCGATCCAATGTAATTTCTAATTTCCTGACTAAAGATTTAACCTGATTTTGTAGAACCGTATCAGGAAGGTCCATATATTTTGCAGCCTGCGACTGGTTTTCGTTTCCAAGGGCTTTGAAAAATCCTTTGAAGGTACCCTTTGGGGTTGACCTTCCCAGTGGATCAGGTTTTTCTTTAGCTTCATTTACTTCCGTAGTATCAATTTTAGATGTTTTCAGTAATTGATTGGCACGAACGGTGGGGATGGATATGATCCCACCACATAACATTAACAAAACAATTAATCTTCGCATCTGTAAAAAGTTATTCTTGTCTATTGGTTTTCTGATATGCTGTACTTTTCTCTTACAATATCGCATAAAACATTTAGAAATCAATTCCTAAATTTTCCAAAGTTGGCAAGGTGATTATTTCGACAGCCCTGTGATACTCTCAAAAAGATTTACAAGGGTAATACGCTTACACGAGTCTGTAAAATTCATGCCTGTTTCAAAATTATTTATTAACTTTGTATTTCAAAGTACTTTGATATGGAAACAAAATACAAGGAAGACCTGCGGGAGATCCGGGATATTATGAATCGCTCCTCCCGATTTATTTCCCTTAGCGGACTCTCAGGGATTTCAGCAGGCATATTAGGTCTGGCCGGGGCTTATCTGGGTTGGAAATACATACTAACAGATCCGAAATATTTCAGTTTTGAACCGTACCTCCTACCCGACTCCCTCCTGACTAACTTGCTAATTCTTGCCGCCGCAATGCTCCTGCTGGCTATCGGAACTACACTGATGTTCACCCAACTGGCTACCCGGAAAAAGCAACAAAAAGCCTGGGATCAGCAGGCCAAAAGACTATTGGTAAATTTATTCATTCCGCTTGTATGCGGGGGGCTGCTTTGTGCAATATTGCTTTTTAAAGGATTTGTGGGCATGGCCCTGGCCTTATGCCTGGTCTTTTACGGGCTTGCTCTAATCAATGCCAGCAAATACACTCTGAATGAGGTCCGTGTGCTTGGTCTTGTACAGATAGTTCTGGGGTTGGTGGCCTTCCTCTTTATTGAATACGCCCTGCTGCTCTGGACTGTGGGCTTCGGCGGGGTTCATATCGTGTACGGTAGCATAATGAATTTGAAATACAAGTCGTGAAAAACCTGCTCAAGGATTTCGATAAGGCCTTTGAAAATAAAGTCCGTTTAGGCATCATGTCTGCTCTTGTGGTCAATGAGTACCTGGATTTTGTCAGCCTTAAGGATCTACTGGGTGTAACCGATGGAAACCTGGCCAGCCATCTGAAGCTGCTGGAGAAAAATGGGTATATCCGCTTTGAAAAAGAATTTCTGGACCGCAAACCCAATACCAAATACTTCGCTACAGCGTCCGGTATTGCGGCATTTCGAAAACACATTAACGCTATTGAGCGATTACTGCAATCATCATGAACATAAAAAATAAAACCTGGGATACTATTTTTTGGGTCATTGCGATCTTATTCCTGCTCCTTGGGATTCTGAACGCCATATACATCCATCACATTCCCGCAATTTTTTATATGCTGATCTCTTTATTTTACGTCCCGCCACTGGCTCGACTCGCCAAAGAAAAACTTGGGTTTGGCATCCCCAGGATCATTAAACTCCTGTTTGCTTTGTTCATTTTATGGGCAACGCTGGCGATAGGTGAACTCATGGAACTTTTTGAATCCTATCTGGGGCACTAAAAACAGCTTACAACAATCACAAAACAACAATTAATGCAAGTCATCATGAAAAACACAGCAAAAAGACTAGGGATATGGGCAACGGCCATTGGG
>JABDRK010000412.1 GCA_013041785.1 Eudoraea sp. | reverse complement strand
GTCTGATGCAAAGGCTGATAAAAGCCTTTCCGCCCGGATAATTATCAGGAACCATTACAAAAACGAACTCAATTTCAAAACCTTAACCGGCAGGATACGGATTGATTATTCTGATGGATATAGTACCCAGAGTATGGGAGTAAGCCTTCGGATGGAGAAAGATAAGGCGATATGGATAAGTGCTCCCCTGGGGGTGGTTAAAGCATTCATTACTCCGGAGCGGGTTTCTTTTTACAACAAGTTGGAAAACCAGTACTTCGACGGGGATTTTTCATACCTGAGTCGCATGTTGGGGACCGATGTCGATTTTGAAATAGTTCAGAACCTGCTATTGGGGCAGGCTTTACTCGATCTTAGGGATGAGCGCTACCTGGCACAGGTTAATGGGGACAACTACGAATTGAAACCTAAAAGGGCTATGGACCTCTTTAAACCCCTTTTTCGAATTGAACCGGGAAATTTCAAACTCGCAGCACAGCAATTGTCCCAGCCCTGGAATAAAAGATTGCTGGAGATCCGATATAAAAACTACCAGCTAAAAGACCAGCACATCCTTCCCAATGAGATTGGAATCGTGGCCATTGATACGGATCAGCGCACAACCATTGCCATTGAGTACCGAAGCATGGAGTTTAACCGACGCCTGAATTTTCCATATAAAATCCCCAAGGGATATCAAGAAATCGTCCTGAAATAATATGAGAACCCATTTTGGAAATCCCATTCTGAGTCTTGTTTTTCTCCTGATCGTTTTCCAGTTTCAGGCGGTGGCCCAATCCAGTGAGCAAAAGGCACTGGAGGCCAAAAAAGAGCAATTGCAAAAAGAAATCGCAGAGATGAACCGGATGCTTTTTGCTGAAAAAAAACAGCGGGGGACGGTGCTCGATCAGATGGAAAACCTGGATCAGAAAATCAACATTAGACAGCAACTTATACGAGTCACTAACCAGCAATCAAATTTGCTTAACCGGCAAATCAACACCAATATAAGGAACATCACCAAGCTGAGGGAAGACCTTGAAGTGCTTAAGGAGGATTATGCAGAGATGATCCGGAAATCTTATCAAAACAAATCCCAGCAGAGCCGACTTATGTTTCTGCTCTCGGCCCAAAATTTTTACCAGGCGTATAAACGCTTGCAATACCTGAAACAGTACACCGAGTACCGTAAGACACAGGGGGAAGAAATCGTTAGAAAAACAGAGGAATTGGCTTCACTCAATCGGGATCTTACCGTCCAAAGAAAGGAGAAAGACCAGCTCATCGTTGAAAACACCCGGGCCAGGAACGAGTTGATGAACGAGATCAAATCGCAAAAAGATTTACTTAGGACCATCCGGCAAAATGAGAGTAAATATTCTGCTGCCTTGCAGGCTAAGAAAAAGGAGGCGCGCCAGCTCGACCGTCAAATTGAACGCCTGATACGAAGTGCCATTGCAGCTTCAAATAAAAAAGCCAATACCAGGGGGAACAGGAATACCTTTGCCCTGACTCCGGAGGCGGAACTCGTGGCAAAAAGTTTTTCGGCCAATAAGGGAAAGCTACCATGGCCGGTTGAAAAAGGGATTAAAAGACAGGGATATGGCGTTTACAAGGATGCGGTATATCCGGGGATTAAACATCAAAGTAACGGCGTAATTATCGCCACGGACGAAGGGGCTAAAGCCAGAGCTGTTTTTGAAGGCGAGGTAATTGCCATTCTGGCTGTTCCCGGCGGGAACAAAGGGGTACAGATTAAGCACGGGAATTATATCAGCACCTATTACAATTTATCTGACCTATACGTTAAAAAGGGCGATATAGTAGGTGCTCAGGACGAGTTGGGGAAAATATATACCAATCGGTTTAATGGATTGACTCAACTTAAGTTTTACCTGTATCGGGATGCAACCCGTCTCAATCCGGAAGAATGGATCTACCGATTATAAATCACAAAATATGGAAGCAATAACCGACATTCAGGGAACCTTTACACTCCACAATGGTGTTAAAATGCCCTATCTGGGCCTGGGGGTTTACCTTTCCAAAGACGGACAGGAAGTAAGTAATGCAGTAAAATGGGCATTAGATGCCGGGTACCGACATGTGGATACGGCTTCCATTTATGCAAATGAAGCAGGTGTTGGGGAAGGCATAAAAGCTGCTGAGATACCCCGGGAAGACGTTTTCCTGGTGAGCAAAGTCTGGAACTCGGACCAGGGCTATGATACCACCATTAAAGCATTTGAGGCCAGCCTGCAGCGATTAGATACGGAATACCTGGATCTTTACCTGATTCACTGGCCCGTAGCTGGTAAGTACAAGGAAACCTGGAAGGCTTTAGAACGGCTGTATGCGGAGAAACGTATCCGGGCGATAGGAGTTAGCAATTTTATGCAACATCACCTGCAGGACTTGCTGGATGGAGTAGAGGTTGTACCTATGGTAAACCAAATGGAATTCCATCCGTATTTGGTACAACAATCCCTGCTGGACTTTTGCAAGGCACACCGGATACAATATGAGGCCTGGTCTCCCCTGATGCAAGGGCATATCTTTAAGGACCCTGCTTTTCAGGACCTGGCGAAAAAATATGGGAAAACCATAGCCCAGGTCGTTTTGCGATGGAACCTGCAAAAGGGTGTGGTGACCATTCCAAAATCATCCAAAAAGGAAAGGATCCTGGCCAATGCAGATCTTTTTAATTTTGAGCTTTCGCAGGCGGATATGCACTTCCTGGATGCGATGGACCAGGGGAAAAGGTTTGGTCCGGACCCCGACAACTTTGATTTTTAATTAGGAGAAAGCGTTTTAGTCCTGAAACAGCGCCTTAAGTTCTGTGGCGTCATGCGGATTCAATTTCCCCGCCAGTACAAGGCTGAGCTGTTTTCGCCTAAGGGCCGCCTCAAAACGTTCCTGTTCCAGGGGAGTTTCGGGTTTAAGCGGAGGAACCTCAACGGGAATTCCCGCATCATCCACGGCTACAAAAGTATAGATGGCCTCATTGGCTTTAGTCCGTTCCCTGCTGAAACGGTCTTCCATCCAGACATCGATATAAACCTCCATAGAAGTACGAAAGGCCCTCGAGATCTTAGCCTCCACGGTTAGGACACTTCCCAGGGGTACTGTACGGTTAAAGGCGACGTGGTTTACCGAAGCGGTTACGGTAATGCGTCGGCTGTGCCTTCTTGCAGCAATACTGGCAGCCCGGTCCATTCTTGCGAGTAATTCCCCTCCAAAAAGATTGTTCAGCGGGTTCGTTTCACTCGGAAGAACAAGATCGGTCATAACGGTCTTGGATTGACTGGGTGTCTTGGCATCCATGCTTTAAATTTTCAGCAAAGATAACTCGGAAAAAGTGGGGGAAAAAATGAGAAATTTATTTTACAGACAACAACCAGGCGTCTGCAGATTCCTTCTGGCGGATCTTCTTCAGGTCGTCAAGAGCCTGCCTGGGATCTTCATAACTACCATAGGTTACCTGGTGCAGGCCATGAGGGTTAACCCCAAGGTAAGCGGCGCTGTATCCTCTAGCCTTCAGAATCCGGATCTTTTTATCGGCATTGGCTTTAATGCGAAACGCACCGGCAATGATATGATGCATTTTTACCGCTTTTTTCTTTTTGGCCACAGGCAGGGTCACCGCTGGTAGTTCCATGGGTTTGGTATTAAAAAAAGTGGCTTCCTGTATGTTTTTGCTAACAATTTCCTGTGCCCTGGTCCTGGCGAGTTGATTTTTATCCAGGTTTTCCTCGTAGAACCGGAAACCAGTTATCCCTGCAGACAAGGCCAGCAGCACTACTGCGGCATATTTAAGCAAGGGCCTGAATGAAGTTCCCTCCCTGCGTTCTTCCGGCGTGATAATAAAGGGAATCTTTTCCTCCAGGGCTTCTACCTCTTCCTTAAGAACTTCCCGAGTCACGGGAGGGGCAACCACTGCTGATAAACCAAAGGAAGTGGTTAGGTAGTTCACCTTTTTCACAGGCTGGAACTGAACTTTTCCTTCCCGGTTTAACCAAAGTTCTCCAATCCGATCCAGTACAAGGCGATTGCCCTGACGGAGTTCCTTTTTCCATCTCGCAGCTGTTTCCAATACCTGATTTAACATATCCTCATAAGCTATGCCTTCTGCATTAGCCATGTAGGACACCAAAAGGCCGTCATTGGAAGACAATTGCCCGTTAAAAGAGATTTCCTTGGTAGGAGGATAGAAGGTGTTTGTAGACTTCTGTATAAAGGCCGATTTTACCTGGGTAAGAAAGGCACCAAACTCTGGTACAACTACGCAGCTATATCGGTAAAGTAATTCTTGTATGTATTGCTCAGGGGCCATTTACACAAAGATCAATAAAATTCAGAGGGCTGCAATGCCCCTTACATAACTTTTTATTAACAGATAATATTGTATAGCCTTTGAACACCTATTTGTATGATTCTGATTCCGAAAAAGAGTTGTTGGCCTTACTCAGGCTTCAATGTACGCCTCACATAGGCGACCAGACCGCGAAAAAATTGATTGCACACTGTGGGAGTGCGGCTGCCGTTTTCCGAGAACGAAAAGGGCTCTTGATGAAGCTGGAAGGCATTGGCATGCGAACTGTAGCGGAATTATGCAACACACAATATCAGAAGGCTGCGCTAAAGGAATTTCGCTTTATTGCCCACAACAAACTGAATTGGATTTCTTTTCAGGATACGGCATACCCCAAATATCTGAAACATTGTCGTGACGGCCCTATACTGTTATTCACAAGAGGCAATTTTGATTTGACCAACCGCAGAATTATCAGTGTGGTAGGGACCAGAAGCAGCACCCCCCACGGCAATGCCTTCTGCGAGGCTTTTATCGAAGCGCTTGTTCCCTTAAACCCGGTTATTGTAAGCGGATTTGCCTATGGGATAGATATTCAGGTTCATAAAGCCGCTATTAAGTATGGCTTACCTACCCTGGCCATTCTTGCTCATGGATTAAACCGTCTGTATCCAAGGATACATTCCCGTTATGCCAGTCAATTGATGCAAAACGGGGGATTTATAACAGAATTCTGGAGCAGCAGCAAACCTGATCGGGAGAATTTCCTGAAGCGTAACCGTATCATTGCCGGGATTAGTGAGGCCACGGTATTGGTGGAATCAGCTGAAAGAGGAGGGGGGCTTATCACGGCAGATTTGGCACATGGCTATAACCGCGATGTATTTGCCGTTCCCGGACGCGTCGGAGATCCATACAGCCAGGGCTGCAACCACCTCATCAAAGTTCAAAAGGCCCATATGCTGACATCGGTAGCAGACCTTGTGTACGTTTTAGGCTGGGAACTTGATATGCACAAGAGCAGGCCCAGGCAACAGGAGTTATTCACAACGCTGGATTCCTCCGAACAAGGCATTTACTGCTTTTTGGAAGCGAACGGGAAGCAACTTTTGGATGACATCGCCCTCAGTTGCCGTTTCCCGGTATCCCAGACAGCTACCCTGCTGTTTGGAATGGAAATGAAAGGATGCATAAGGTCTTTACCCGGAAAGTTCTATGAAATTATCCACAGCAAAACTTGAAATTATATGGTATTTCCCTGGAATTTAACGGTATCCCAGTTTGTCACGAACACGCCTGAGGACCTCATCACCCACTTGCGCAGCTTTTGCTGCCCCCTGGGACAGAATGGCATCAATTTCTTCCAGGTTGTCCATGTAATGGGCAAATTTGGCGCGGGCGTCAGCAAATTCCCGTATAATCACTTCATACAGTGCTTGCTTGGCATGTCCGTAACCGAAATTTCCACCCAGGTAATTTTCACGCATTTGGGAAATCTCTTCTTTGGTAGCCAGCAGTTTGTACAGCGCGAATACATTATCAGTATCCGGATCTTTGGGCGCTTCCAGCGGCTTGCTGTCCGTTACGATGCCCATAATCTGTTTCCGCAGTTTTTTATCGGGCTGAAAAATATTGATGAGGTTGCCTTTGCTTTTGCTCATTTTTTGCCCATCGGTTCCGGGCACATACATGGTTTCTTCCCTGACCTGGGCTTCCGGTAGCACAAAGGTCTCCCCCAGCTGGGTATGAAAACGCGCAGCCACATCGCGGGTCATTTCCAGATGCTGTAACTGGTCTTTCCCTACGGGAACAATATTGGCATCGTACAACAAAATATCCGCCGCCATCAGCATGGGATAGGTGAATAGCCCGGCATTTACATCAGCTAGCCTGTCCGCTTTGTCTTTGAAGGAATGGGCAAGCGTTAGACGCTGATAGGGAAAGAAGCAGCTCAGGTACCAGGCAAGCTCGGATACCTGTGGGACATCACTCTGACGGTAAAAAACAGTTTTTTTGAAATCCAGGCCAAAAGCGAGCCAGGCCGCTGCCGTGGCGTAGGTGTTTTGACGTAATTCCTCTCCATTCTTGATCTGGGTAAGAGAGTGCATATCAGCTATGAACAGGAAGGACTCGTTTCGGGGATCTGCAGCCATTTCTATGGCAGGCATGATCGCTCCCAGAATGTTACCCAGATGCGGTGTCCCCGTACTTTGAATGCCTGTTAAAATTCTTGCCATCCCGTCTTATTTAACGATTAGCAAAAGTAAAAGAAATACTGTTACCCTGCTAAAATTGTTACATTTGGTCCATGCTCACCTGGGTACAAAAATCAGGACAACTCTTATTCCGTGTATGGTTCTACATTTTGGTAACCCTACCCATTCTTCTATTTCTGCCTTTCCTCATCCTGGTTACTCTCTCTGAAAAGACCTATGCCCAGTTCTTTTGGATGGCGAGAAATATATGGGCGGCGACTATCCTGTATGGTATGGGATGTTATCCGGTCTTTAAAAGGGAAGAAAAACTCCAGAAAGGGAAGAGTTATATGTTGGTGGCCAACCATACCAGCATGCTGGATATCATGTTAATGCTGCGTACCAGTAGAAACCCATTTGTCTTTGTAGGGAAAAAGGAATTGCAGCATATTCCTCTTTTCGGATTTTTTTACAAGCGGGTATGCATCCTGGTGGATAGGGAGGACAGCCGAAGTCGCACAGCCGTGTATCGCCGGGCCCAAAAAAGGCTCAACCAGGGCTTAAGTATATGTATTTTTCCGGAAGGTGGAGTGCCCGAGGAATCAGTAGTGCTTGACAAGTTTAAAGATGGTGCATTTAAAATGGCCATTGCCCATGGTATCCCGGTGGTACCCATTACTTTTCTGGATAACAAAAAGCGCTTTCCGTTCCCGTTTTTCAGCGGGAGTCCCGGCCCCCTGCGCGTGAAGGTTAACCGTTTTATCGATACAAGCGGATTAAAGGAAACTGACAAGACCACATTGCGCGAGCAAACCCGGGAACTTATCCTGGCAGACCTTTCCCGGCGACAATAATTACTTGGTCTTTAGTTCTAACACCCTAACCTGGTCATATTCCGTGAATTCCAGGGGTTCCCGACGGGTGATGTTTTCAGGGATGTTATCGAGCAGGACAGCAAAGGCCTGATCATCCATAGCCTCTATAAAATCAGCAAATTCTTCAGCACCTGCTTCCCTGGGGAAATATTTCCGATACATGCGGGTAATGGATTTCAGCATCGGCAGATAGGGTTGGAGGTCGGTTGTGGTGGATGCCGCTTCGCTGTCTATCCAGGCTATGGGGACCTTGATAATCGCGTCTTGATTTATCAAGGCGGTTCTCAACAAGAGCTCAATATCAAAAGCGAATTTTTTTTCAATCATGTTATCTATGATATCAGGAACAATTTCAGCCCTGAACGCCTTAAATCCACATTGGGTATCGATGATATCCCCCAGGTTCGGGATCAGCCGTTTCCACAGGTAGATAAATAGTTTGCCGCGATCATTCCGGCTTCCCTTTTTAATAACCACTGAGGTAGGTTCCCGGCGAGAGCCGATGGCAACCAGATTGCCCTTTTTCAGCAAGGGATTGATCAACAGCATTAGCTGCCCTAAATGGGTGGAAAGGTCTGCATCGGTATAGATCACGATTTGATTTGAGTTCGTACTTTTTTGAACCGCATCCCACATCCCATATACAATAGACCCGCCTTTCTGACTTTCATTTGTAGAAGCAATTGATGCGGCGGGGGGATAGCTTTTTTTGATGGCTTCATGCAGGTAAAGCACCCGGACTTGCTTGTTTAATTGGTTGGCTTCTATGATTCCCTGCGCGATTTCCCCGCTTTTTTCCGGGCAGCCATCGTCTACGATTAATAGTTCCCATTGCACCTGGGGTTGGTCTTTAAACAACCATTCCAGTTGTTTTACTTTTTTCAAAAGAAAATCTTCTCCATGGGGATGTTCGCTGTTTTTCCGAATCCTGTTGTGCTCCTTGTAGACCGCGAAAACCACGGAAATCATGAGGGGCTCGGTTATCTGCCCGACCAGTATTTTCGATTTCGCCAACTTAAGGGCCTGTAGCACGAAGATGTGCTCCGGGTTGTTTTGCCTGATCAAACGGCTTTCGATGGCTTCGATTTCTGAAATGGGGTAGTCTTCCTGTAAAATGGAAGTCACGGCTTCGTAAATAAGTTGCGCGTGCGTAGCATTGGTCAGGTCCAATTCTTTGGGACAGGATGTGATTAGTTGTTCTATCATTTGAATTATTCAATTTGACATTTTCATAAATAATTAAAAAAGAGTTCCACAGCAGTACCTAAAAGGAAACTGCCAAAGGCCCCCAAAAAGGTAATACGCCCAAGGCTGAAATTATTGGAAAAAGCAAGCCAAAGAGAAATCAGGGCACAGCATAGGAATAGGACCAGGGCATAAATGGGGAGCTGACTGGTAAACAACCCCATGGTGCTGAATACCGGATCCAGAATAGTTGTAAAGGCAAAAAGTGCCAGCGTAAAATTGGTTTTGCGGTGCTTGATATATAAATAAACACCGGCAAACAAAAGCTCTACACAAATAGCTAAGGGACCAAACTGATTGTAGTAAGCTGCCTTGAAATATCCATCCAGGCCTACAGGATAGGAAATGCCATTAAAGAAAATTCCCCCCAGGATTATTGAAATAGTTATGAAGATGGCGCCCAGTATTTTTCGGATATTCATGGTACTGTAAAATAGTATACTTTCTTCATAGTTCTTCCTGAATCGCAAATAAAATTACTGACAAATCGGCCAAAAATGTGATCATATAAAAAACCTTAAGATTGTCTCATCCTGGCAATCAATACTAGTGCTCCAAATCGAATGAGTTTATAGCAGACAAGGAAAATCAGCAACAGGACAAAAGCAGCCAATATGGGAATATTAGCACCGAACGTATAACTCATCCCCAGGATCAGGCCCAGCAGATATTCCGGTTTATACAAGGGTAGAAAAAAGGAGAGTACAATGGCAATCAGCATCATATATCCCGGCGCCGGGGAACCCAGGGTAAAAAAAACAGACAAAAGGATTCCAAAAACTAACGCCATTATAAACCTGATGACTAAGATTTTGGAGGTTTCAGAGATATCCAGTTCGGAGGTCTTCAAGAAGTTTTTGTGTATCCAGAACAAGAGCAAAAAAGTAACCAAGGGAAGGGTTATGCCGCCCCACCAGTTGGAAATCCCCGGCATATCCTTGCTATGCAGGAGGTAATGTGTTGGGACACCTTCGTGTAAATAATCCCAGAGCAGATGTGCCCATACAAGCAGGGTAACGATCCCTGTAAAGAGCAGGCGGCGTTTTAAGGATAGTCCTTGATCCATAATAGGTTTAGTAGAATGCTTTGTTCCCGTATTTACTTATCTGACCATACCGCCAGCTCATTCCCGCTGGGATCTTTGAAATGGAATCGCCGTCCACCTGGAAAGGAAAATATTTCCTTACAGACCTCTCCTCCTGCTTTATCGATTTTTGCCTGTAGCTGCTCGAGGGCATCGTGGTATAAGACAATCAGTACGCCATTTACAATTGGTTCCTCCGTGGTTTCAAACCCCCCATAGACGCCGCTTTTGGTAAAAGAGGTATAGGTTGGGCCATAGTCTGTGAATTTCCAGCCGAAAAGCTGGGAATAAAAGGCCTTGGTTTTTTCAAGGTCATGGGCCTTGAATTCGATATAGTTGATATGGTTGTTGGTCATATGATAGGTGTTAGATAAAAGTGATTTTTTAATTAATCCCAGACAAATTTCCAGGAACCATCTGCCTGTCGTTTCCATACCGTGTGGAACACACCGGCATTTTCCCGGGTTACGCCGGTGCTATCGGTCATTGAAAAAACAAATTTTCCGTAAGTATATCCGAGGTCCCCGGAACGGGCCACATCTACAAAATCAGGTTCCCAGCTCAGGCTCAATTCCCCTTCTCCCGGGGACTGGTTTTCAAAAAAAGCAGCCATCTCTGATTTTCCTTTCACCAGGCTGTTGTTGCG
>JABDRK010000388.1 GCA_013041785.1 Eudoraea sp. | reverse complement strand
ACATAGCCCTTATTGATTTCCTCCAGGTACTGTGGCGCTATCTGTTGTTCGTAATCCCGGCCCCGTTTCCTGATGTTCTCCAGAAGTCGCTGCGTGTCCTGATGCAAATAAACGTAAAGGTCTGGTTTTTTCACCTCCTTATACATAAAATTAAAAAGCTTTCGGTATAAGGCATATTCTTCGGTTCCCAGCGTAACCTTGGCAAAGATGAGCGACTTAAAGATGTCGTAATCACTCACCATGAATTTTTTAAATAAATCGAATTGTTGGGTGTCGTCTGAAAACTGCTGGTAGCGGTCGGCCAGAAAGGACATTTCCAGTGGGAAGGCATACCGGTTCTTGTCTGCATAGAACTTAGGTAAAAAAGGGTTATCAGCGAACCGTTCCAATACCAGTTTGGCATTGAATTCTTCTGATATTTTTTTGGCCAGGGTTGTTTTTCCTACACCAATATTCCCCTCAATAGCAAGCAGATGCAACTGGGAAAAAAACTCTTCCCTGCTGGGATAGAGTGTATGGTCGGTCTTGGTCAATGTTGTATTGTCCTTGCATTGCTGAAGCAAATTACGCGTATCCTTGTTGAGTCCCGGATGATAGAATTGGGGGGCAATATCGGCCAGGGGTTTCAAGACAAACCTTCGTTTCTGAAGATGCGGATGGGGTATGGACAATGTTTCCGTCTTAACCACCTGTGAGCCGTAGTAGACAATATCAATGTCTATTGTTCGGGAAACATAGCCCGATTCCTGCCCGCGGACCCTTCCCAAAAGCGTTTCAATATGCACGATGGTCTTTAATACTTCCTCAGGTGATTTTGTGGTTTCCACAGCAATACAAGCATTGAAAAAGGGTTCCCCTTCAAATCCCCAGGCCGGGGTCTCATAAACATGAGAAAGCGCGGAAACCGGACCCAGGAAATCCCCTAACATGATTACAGCCTTCTGCAAATGAAATAGCCGTTTGCCCAGGTTGGATCCCAGAGAAAAATACACGGTAGTTGTGTCCTTCATATCGAAGGGGCAAATTAAAGAAAAGAATTATACTATTCAGTGATAATGTAAGCGGGTTCGGATTAGGTTAAGAAAATCCTTAAATGGCCGCAGATACCATACACAATAGTTATCTTTGGGCGATTTGGCAGCTGGAAGCCAGACATTTCTGAGCCTTTCAGGGTATTCCAATGTTTTATACAGCTATTGACAAATGAAATTTTTAAGAAACTTACTCGCATCAATAATTGGAAGTATTGTTGCCTTTGGGATCATATTTTTTATGTTCCTCATCTTTATCAGCCTAGCAGGGGCAGAGGAAGGTGTGGTGGTTAAGAAGAATTCCGTTCTGGAGCTGACCCTGCCGCTTCCCATTAGCGACTATACCGGTACGGATCAGGCCGATCCTTTTGCCGGCTTATTTGAAAAATCCCAGGGATTGGATGAGATTCTGCATGCCATCCGGGTGGCAAAAACAGATGATGAGATCTCAGGCATCAGCATCAACAGTAACTTTTTGCTGGCTGGTACGTCCCAGGCTCAGGCCATACGAAGAGCGTTAGCCGACTTTAAAATGGGCGGCAAATTTGTGTATGCCTACGGGGATATTTTTCTGCAAAAGGATTACTATCTGGCCTCGGTGGCGGATAGTGTTTTCATAAATCCGGTAGGCAGCATGGATTTTAAAGGTTTATCTGCCGAAATCCTCTACTATAAATCGCTTCAGGAAAAGACCGGGGTTAAAATGGAAGTTGTTCGTCAGGGGAAATTCAAGGGAGCAGTAGAACCCTTCCTGGCTGATAAAATGAGTGATGAGAACAGGGAGCAAATAGCAGCGCTGCTGAATGGGGTTTGGGCGGCCATGTTGAATGAAATTGCCGAATCGAGAACCCTGACCACAAATGAACTCAACGAGATTGCTGACACCCTTGGGGCAAGGACACCTCAATATGCCAAAACTTCCGGTTTAATTGATGATATCCTGTTTAAGGATGAGTACGATAGTATTATCAAACGAAGGGTAGGGGTGGAGGCCGATAAAAAATACAATTCCATTGCCCTTTCCGACTATGTAGAGGTGGCCAATTCCAAACGCCTGAATAAAGGCAAAGACCGGATCGCAATAATTTTTGCGGAAGGCGAGATCCTTTATGGGCAGGGAAGTCCGGATTATATCGGACAAGGAACTATGGCCAAGGCACTGGCAAAAGCCCGTGATGATGATCGGGTTAAGGCCGTGGTACTCCGCGTGAATTCCCCGGGAGGAAGTGCACTGACTTCAGATATTATCTGGCGGGAAGTAATCCGGACACGCAAGCAGAAACCCGTGGTGGTATCCATGGGAGATGTGGCTGCTTCAGGTGGGTATTACATTGCTGTTGGGGCGGATAAGATCTTTGCCGAGGCTACTTCAATTACAGGATCTATCGGGGTATTTGGTACCATCCCCAACATCAGTGAACTTGCAGCAGATATAGGCGTAAACGCCGAACAGGTGGGGACCAATAAAAATGCGGTGGACTATTCATTTTTTGAACCCATGTCTGATAATTTCCGGGCCTACCTGCAGGAAGGAATTGCGACTACTTATAATACCTTTTTGGAGCGTGTTGCAGCAGGCAGAGATATGGACCTGGAAGCCGTTGAACAGGTAGCCCAGGGTCGTGTCTGGAGCGGAGAGGATGCTAAAAAATTAGGGTTGGTAGATGAAATTGGAGGTCTGGAAGATGCCATTGCCGAAGCTGCTTCCCTGGCTGGAATCGAAAGCTACAGCCTGCGTAAACTCCCCAGGTATAAATCGGGATTTGAACGGTTTATGGACGATTTAGGCGGGGCCGGTGTCGAGTTGAGAGAGGTAGCAATGAAAGAGGAATTGGGTGAGGAAGCCTATGGGATCCTTAAAGAAATACGTTCAGCCATAAATCAAAAGGGCATACAGGCCCGAATGCCTTTTACCATAAACATCCGCTAAGCCGATGACGCCAAAAGACAAAAAACTGGCGTTTCGGATCTACCTCTATCTGGGGGCCCTGTTTATCACCTCCCTGGTGGTGTCCAACCTCATTTTCCAGAAGTTTTTCTATTGGAAACCCTTTGGGGATGCCACCGTTTTTGGCGCACCACTTTTTGAGATCTCTGTAGGGGTGCTTCCCTATCCCATTACCTTCTTGATTACGGACCTCATTTCTGAGATTTTTGGAAAGAAAAAAGCCAATCAGGTGGTTACCGCCGGGATATTTGCCTCCTTTTTTTCCATGGGGATCGTGCTCCTGGCCGATCTGGCTCCGGCGATCCCATCCTCCCCGGTAGATGATGAACTGTTCAGCAAGGTGTTTGCCCTATCCCCCATAGCCGTATTGGCTTCGATGATTGCCTACCTCTGTGCCCAGTATGTGGATATTGCAATCTACCACTTCTGGAAACGTATTACCAAGGGAAGGATGCTGTGGCTGCGAAATAACTTTTCTACCTTTTCCTCCCAAATCATTGACACTTTTACGGTAGTAGGATTACTTTGTGTTTTTGGGGTGATCCCCTGGAACATGTTCTATGGTTTGGTTGTCAGCGGAGTAATTTTTAAGATTTTCATTGCTTTTCTGGATACTCCTTTACTCTACTTTTTTGTATTTCTGCTAAGGAGCCGCTTTAAATTGGAAGTAGGGGGTGAAATTGACCTGGAAAAGTAAAATAAATCCTTTGTTTTTCTGTTTGTATTGCAGAGGCTAAATGTGCATATATGAAAAAGAAAATTCTCCTTTCCCTGGGTGCCATCCTGGTATTGTTTTTTGGTGTTTTACTAATTATTCCCTTATTTCTTGAGGCTAAAATAGGCACGCTGCTAAAACAGAATGTCAATGCCCAGATTGAAGGAACTTTTGATTTTGACAAAGCCAGCCTGTCGCTGATCTCCAGTTTTCCAAGAGCAAAGCTTTCACTCAATAATCCTTATCTCCTTACGCAACAACCTTTTGAGGGGGATACCCTATTCTTTGCAGAAGCGCTGGAGCTGGAAATGGGAATTGCTCAACTTTTTAAAGGAGCAGATGAGCCGATAATTATTGAGGACATTGGTCTCAGCGCGCCTAAACTGCAGCTGCATGTAAACGGCGATGATGTGGCAAATTATGATATTGCCAGGGAGACAACGGTAACTACAGACAGCGAAAGCCAAAAAGAGGAATTCAGTTTTTCTTTAAAGTCTTATGAAATAAGGAATGCTGATATAACCTACACCTCAACAGCCTCCGGGATAGCCTTGGATATCCGGATCGATGAACATAAGGGGTCGGGGGATTTATCCCTTAGCGACAGCAGGTTGGATACCCAAACCAAAGGACAGATTTCGCTTGAGCTGGATAGCATCACCTATCTCAACAAAACGCCGTTTAGTTTACAGGCGCTGATTGGAATGGATCTGGAGCAAAATACCTATCGCTTCCTGGAAAATCAGGCGGTACTCAACCAGTTGGCCTTGATATTTGAAGGGGAAATACAGCTAAAGGAGGAGGGTGTGGAAATGGATATAAAATTTGATGCTCCAGAAGGGAAATTTGCTGATTTCCTCGCCTTATTACCCGAGGCTTATGTACAGGATATAGAGCAGATTGACGCCTCAGGCGTTTTTGAGGTTTCAGGAATTGTGAAAGGGACCTATTCAGAAGATTCCCTGCCGGAATTTGGTATTGGAATTAAATCGAATAACGCCAGGGTTCAATATGCGGGTATGCCACGGGCTATCGAAGGAATTTCCTTCATTGCGGGTATTGGAAACAATTCCGGAAACGGCAGTAACATCAATCTTGAGGTAAAGAATGCATCATTTCAAATAGGGGATGATACATTTAAGCTGAACGCCTTGATCAGGGATGTTTTGGGGGAAAGAATAACGGGTATGTCGCTCAGGACGGATATGAATTTATCCCGTCTGGGTGAGGCCTACCCCCTCCCAGATGAGATTGGGTTGAACGGATCCCTGAATACTGATGTAACTGCCAGTTTCAGTGAAGCCATGTTGAAACAAAAGGCCTATGGGCAAATCCAGCTGGATGGTACAGCAGCATTAAAGGATTTTGTATATACCGGACCTGAGTTTGCTGCGCCGTTGAAACTAGCGGTTATGAAGGCAAATTTATCCAGAGACCGCATGTTGATAGAGGCAGCACAGGGCAGTATGGGGCAAAGTGATTTTCGGTTTAGTGGGACTTTACAGCCGGTTTTAGGCTACCTCTTCGGTGAAAGTGATTTACAGGGTAATTTAAACCTGGATTCAAACACCTTTGTGGTATCCGATTTTATTACTCCATCAGCAGATACCCAGGAGGAAGCAGCGGATTCTACAGCCGCGTTCAGAATCCCTCCAGATCTCAATCTTGTGGCCAGCACCCAGGCCAAGAAAGTTATTTATGATGATCTGGAAATGGAGGATTTCAAGGGGAAAATACGTTTAAAAGAAGGGGGGATAACTTTTGAAGAGGTCACCACCGGGTTTTTTAACGGGAAGCTCGCCCTGCAGGGTTCAATAGACACCAGGCAGGAGTTACCCCAGTTTACCATGGCCCTTGATTTGGAGCAGTTGCAAATCCGACAGGCATTTGAAGCCATGGAACTTTTTCAGGCCCTGGCCCCTGTGGCCCGGGCATTGGAGGGAAAATTCTCTTCTCAGCTTGTGCTGGCCGGAG
>JABDRK010000345.1 GCA_013041785.1 Eudoraea sp. | reverse complement strand
GTCCCGGATGGTTGTGTGTTTGCTGACCCAGGAGTCATAGAGCTCAAAATCCGGCAGGTATTTCTGCACCCGGTCGTTCCAGCGAAGCTTCCCTTCCTGTACCAGCATCCCAATGATTGCTGAGGTAAAGGCCTTGGAGTTTGAGGCGATGGCATAGAGGGTGTTGGCATCCGGGGCACCTGGTTTCCCGGTTTCCAGTACCCCGTAGTTACCGGTGAACACCAGTTCCCCATCTTTGACGATACCGATGGAGGCACTGGGGATGTCCCAGTCGGCCACCATTTTCTCGAAATAGCGATCCAGCTCAGGCAGGTCTACCTCAGGAGGTGCCTGGGATATCAGCGTAATGGGAAAAAGGAATAGGGCGAGTAGGAGGATTGTTAGTTGTTTCATGCCTAAATTTAGGAATTTCTGGGAAGTTTTTAGCCTGCGATTCCAGAGCCTGCCTTATCAATTTAGGTGGGCCATATTAGCTGTAGTACATGGTGAATCTCCTTTACGTTAAAATGCTGCTTTTCGGTATTACTGATTTCGCGAATCCTGTTATCCTTTGCAGGTGATGCCCCTGCATGCCCTTAAGGCGTAGGCAGACTATAGGCGTTGTTGGGCGTAGTTTATTGTTCTATTCTATTGTAATTTTTTAAGGTTTTCAAAGTCCATAAGGTCTGTATCCCGGCCCATTCCAATTTCATTCCCTCGCTTAAACCATACCAGGTGTCCCATCTTCCGTCGTCTTTTTGACGCCTGATTAACTCGTCTAAGTCAGCATTAATCATTTCTCTAGAAAATATGGGATTTAAAATACTATTTGGTGAAGGCGCATAACTTAAACTATGTGGTTTTTCGTAAAGTCCCCAGCCGTCATCCGATTTATCTTTACAAAGGACTCCGTCTGCCAATATCCATTTTTTTAAATCATCAAGAGCTTTTTCCGCCTTATCTCTGCTTTTGGTGTACTGCAGGAATAGCAATCGCCTTGGCACACACAGATAGCAAAAAACGTGTTTCTCTTTTATGCGTTCAATTTCTCCCCACACAAACCGCTCTGCTTTTTGCATCCACAGAATGTCAATCTTGTATTTCTCAAGGATTCCCAAAAGAGGTGCTGTTGTACTCAAAGCTGCCCATTCTTTTACGGTTTTAAAATGCCCTGCACAAGGATAGTCGCTTGTAGGTCGCAACATCCAGGGGATTCCTCCTTTGTTAGTAGTTATGCTTTCAAAATAAGGCATGAAATTATCTAAAATCATGTCTTTGTTGAGATAGCCAACTTCGTCTAATGTTTCAAGGGCCATAATACTAAAGAGGGGCTGACTTTCCGGGGAGGCGGTATCAGGCTCCATCCCATGGCCAAAACCGCCATCCAAATTTCGATAGGCATAAACTGCATGATAAACCCCTTCCGGACTATCATTTTCAAAATGAAACTGGAACAAACGCCTTTCTATCATTCTCGCATTGGTCAATATAAAATCCCTTGCTTTTAAATAGCCGTCTTTTGATAGTTTCATCCAGTATTGTTGAGGGGTTCAAATTATACGTCTGTTAGCAGAAGTTTTTAATTCGGACGTTTCGTAGTTATTCTATTTTAGAGCTAATAATATATTGATAGGGCAATAAATTGACTTCAACCTGAAAATGGGTGTACCCTGCCTTCTTTAGTTCGCTGATTACGGTATCTATGGAAATTTTCTGGTGCCTGGGGCCTACCGGAATATCCGCATCAAAAAAATCAATAATGACCAGTTTACCCTTATTTTTTAGTCCTTTTTTGACTATAGCAAAATAATCAGGGCGGTTTTCGATATGGTGATAGGTGTTGACAACAAGCACCATATCCACTTCCTTATCCTCCAGGCCAGGGGAATCATAGGGAATCTTTCTTGTTGTCAGATTTTCTAGCTGCTCTTTTTCGATGCGTTCTTTTATCACGGCCTGAAACTCCTCATTGACATCGGCAGCGATTACAAGGGCCCCTTTTTTTGCCAATTTCACCGAAAAATATCCGGAACCCGCACCAATATCCATGATTTTCTTCCCCGAGATGTCGCCCAGAAAGGCAAGTACTTTTTCCGGTTTTTGATAGGCATCCCGTTCTGGGGATTCAAAACGCTCTGCAAGTTCCTCTACCGAAGATTGATGCATATATTCATTTGCCGTTCCAGGGGCATGCTCCTTTTTATGTTGCTGCCCCTGGCAGGCCAGCAGGGAGCCGAAGAAAATAATAAGAACTGTTTTTTTCATATTATCGGGAGGTTATGCCTAAATTTTTCTATCTGCAATGCAAGTTCTGCCAGAAGTTAGTTTAATTCCTATAAAACTATCAATTTTGTGGACACTATCTATACAATGCGTGTGTCTGGTGCAGTGATTACTGGAGGTAAGGGGTGTGCGATGGCTGCTTTTCCTTTAGCATTATAGCAATGTATTTCCTAATTTCAATGCATACAAACCCTCATACCCATGAAGAAAATTTTATCCCTCGTCCTACTAACTGCAATATTTTTTGCCTGTAAAAAAGAGCAGGGGAAAGCGGTACAAACGGAAGAACAAAAGCCCGCCACAACCAAACTGGCGCAATCGGGTTTGGGAATGGTGGCAGCGGCACAACCCCTTGCTACGGCTGCCGGAAATAGCATTTTGGAGGCCGGTGGAAACGCCGCTGATGCGGCTGTAGCAACTGCCTTTGTACTTGCTGTGGTAGAACCTACTATGAACGGCATAGGGGGTAGAAACCAGATATTGGTGCGCAAAGCCGATGGGAGTTTTATGGGATACAACGGAATGACGGAGGTGCCCGCGAGTTTCGTTCCCGCGGAGGAACCCCCCAGCTCAGGCCATGGGACTGTTGCGACTCCCGGAGTAGTAGCGGCTTTGATGAGGTTACACGCTGAGCACGGTTCTATGCCACTGCCAACTTTGATGCAGCCTGCCATACAGTATGCCCGTGAAGGCTTTGAGGTGTTGGCAGGAGAAGCAAAGAGACATGCCAATGCATTAAAAGACATAAAAGAAAACCCCGGTTTTCGCGGGCAGATGCTTAAAAGTGATACTATCCCTTACAGGGCAGGAGAAATTTTAAAACAGCCAGACCTGGCAAAGACGTTGGAGCGAATAGCAGCCACAAATGGCAAAGATTTTTATGAAGGAGAGACGGCAAAAAAAATTGTCGCAGATATGGCTGTAAATGGCGGGTTTGTTACCGAAAATGATCTAAAGGAATATAAAGCGCTTGATGCAAGATACGTAACAACCACGTATAGAGGATATGAAATACACTCCATTCCTGCCCCTGCTGGTGGGGGTTTAGTGGTCAAAGCCCTCAATATTTTAGAGCAATTCGATTTATCTTCCATGTCGGATGTGCAGTGGGCTGGGGTAGTGAATCAAGCCCTGGCATTTGCCATGGAAAGCGTGGTATACGATTATAAAGAAGAAGACCTTGCAGTGGTTCAAAGTAAAGCATGGGCCAGAGAAAAAGCGAGTCAGGTGCACGTCCCAGAAAGCAACCCCAAACAGGAGGCTGCTTATATCGCTCCGTCCCGCCAGATACTCGCTGCTAATACAGATTGGACAGGCGCTACCTGGGGAGCAGACAGCCACCATACCACCCATTTTGTGACGGCCGATTGTTCGGGCATGGTGGTATCGATTACCCAAACCATCGGGCCCATTTTTGGCTCTAAAGTAATCACCCCCGGCCTTGGCTTTGTGTATGCGTCTACTATGGGCGCTTACCTTTCCGGAGCAGATCAGGCCCCAGGTTCCCGGCCAAGGACCACCATCGCCCCTACCGTTGTTACCAAAGAAGGGGAAACTGTTTTGGTTTTAGGCGCAGCTGGAGGGCTGCGCATACTGTCGGGTATTGTGCAGACGATTTCAAGGGTTATAGATCAGGACAAGACCTTGGAAGAAGCCGTTGCCGCGCCCAGAGTGCACCCTAAAACAAGTTTTGATGATGGAAAACGGGAAGTGTTTCCAATGCGCTTTAGCGCTGAGTTTACCAAAAAAAACGGATGGGCTGCTGCTGATTCCCTCTATTGGCAGGCACAAGGTTTTGAGATTGACGCAATCACCCGCTTTGGCGCATTTGCAAGAGTACATGCCGTCACCAAAGACCTGGAAACCGGACTCTGGACGGGCATGGCAGATTTGGATTGGGAAGGCACTGCGGATGGCCCGGAAGCGGCTATGTGCAAGGACTAAAAACGATAAGGGCGCTGAATAATAAGCGTCGGTTATTCCTTTGAAGATGGAGGAAATTAAAGTTTTGCTGCCCTAACCGCCAACAGGCATGACACGAACTGCATGGCTATTGTGCCCCCTGGCAATGGCAGGGAAGATTTTATGTCAAATCACATGCACGAATTCAGATTATTCAGGAAGTCTGGATTTTACCAAAGCGATCTGACCCATATGATTGGCTGAATGCTTTAAAATATGAAACCATGCCCAATGGTTGTTCATGCCTTCATCGACTGTAGCTGCAAACCAGGTATCATCTCTGGCTTTTAGACCCTGAAGTGTTTTTTTTCGTACCTCATCCCAGAGGCGCA
>JABDRK010000370.1 GCA_013041785.1 Eudoraea sp. | reverse complement strand
ACATCCTTCCCAAAGAAACTGCTGAGGAACTAAAGGAAAATGGATTCATCAAAGCCAAGGAATTCTCCCAAATAACCGTATTGTTTACAGATTTCAAGCAGTTTTCTGTGATCGCTCGAAGTATCTCTGCCGATAAATTGGTAAAAAGTGTGGATTATTACTTCAAGGCCTTTGACGAGATTACAGAAAGGCATAATCTGGAGAAAATCAAAACCATAGGGGATGCTTATATGTGTGCAGGTGGTTTGCCCACAGAAAATAACACCCATGCAGATGATGCTTTTAATGCCGCCCAGGAAATTTTGCAGTTTGTAAAAGAGAAACAAATTTCCCCTCCCGAGGGGATTCACCCCTTTGAAATACGGATTGGATTAAATTCCGGCCCTGTAGTTGCGGGGGTGGTGGGAACCAAGAAGTTTCAGTACGATATTTGGGGCAGTACGGTAAATATCGCTGCACGTATGGAATCCAATTCTGTTCCTGGTAAGATCAATGTGTCAGAAAACACCTATCAGCTTCTTAAAGATAAAAAAGCCTTTACCTATCGCGGGGAAGTAAAAGTAAAGAATGAGCAGGTTCTGAAAATGTATTTTGCAGAGGAGGGGGCCTCAATGGCTGTATGAAACTGAAACATAGTCAGGCATTGAATAGACAAACCTATAACCCCATAAAAATGACATTAGATGTCAGGCGGTTAAGATTAGGGCAATTCCATAGCAATCAGGGCAATAAACCAACCGTTAATGATGTTTTAGACAGTATAGTCGCGACGATGTAATTTTTATGGATTTAAACAATAAGAAAGCATATCCTATAATTTGTTTAAAGATTCTGGAGGAACTTTCGGAAAAACTCCCGGAATACCTTACGTATCACTGTATTGATCATATGATCGATGTAGCCAATGTATGCGACCATTATATCAATTATTATAAGATTCGGAAGCCCGAAGCAAATCTGCTTAGAATAGCTGCGGTTTCGCACGACTATGGGTACCTGTATTCCCCAAAAGATCACGAGAAACGCGGAGTTCTAAAAATAACTCCCAAATTGGAGAAAGACTACTCCAAAAAAGAAATTGATTTTATTGCCGGAATGATTATGGCGACCAAAATTCCCCAGAACCCTCAAAATTTTTATGAGGAGATCATGGCCGATGCTGATTTGGATTATCTGGGACGGAAAGATTACAATAAATGGAGTGAACGGCTGTATCAGGAATTTCTGCATTATGGGGTGGTGCACAATAATGTGGAGTGGCTGGAGGTACAGATTAAGTTCCTGGAAAATCACCATTATCATACCGACCTGGCCAAAGAAAAACGCGCGGATACAAAAAATCGAAAACTACAGGAACTGGTAACCCTCAAAAAACTATCTGATTCTTCAGCCTAACAAATGTGCGTTATACAATGGATCATTGACCATTAACAGTACGAATACAATCTGGAAAATCTTCAGAGTAGGGTATTCAATCCCTGGCCAGTATCTCTCCTATTTTTCGTAAGCGGGGCTGTTCAATACCCTAATTATTTTACTTTCTCAGAGGGATAAATAAAAAGGGAGAATTAAAGGTTTACCCCGTACAAAATGGCTCACAACCCAAATGATTGCTTGTCTGTTGCGGCAAATTCGTTATTATTTGCTACATTTAGAGTATTAGGGTTGAAGGCTAGCGCCAGATTTTATAACATTTGATGCTGATTTTCTACCTTTAAATCAAGGTTTACCCGAATTTCTCCCCACTTACCTCATGAAGTTGGCCTACACCAACCAGAATAATGCAAGGCATTATTCATAACAAACAACCAAAATGAAAAAACTGAGGCTAAATGGCCAGTCGGTACAACCACTGTTCACGCCAAAAATCCGTTATTTTCTATTATTATCTTTCTTCCTGGCAGGTTTTCAGAGCCAGGTGTTTGCACAGGATTATACCACCACAGGAATTTCCACCGACTGGGATGACCCGGATGCATGGGAGTGCTCAGGTGGAGGTTGTAATAACAATCCGTTTCCGGACAACAATGTGTCCAGATCCACCATTACGATCAACCACGATATAAATTATACCAATAATCAACCAATCAACCTGAGAAACAGGTCTACCCTGGTGGTTAACGGTGCAAATTTCAATAACAGCAGCAACCTGAATATCTTTTCCGGAAGTTCTTTACAGGCAACCGGAGCTATTATAAGCATCGGGCCCGGGGTAATGAACATAGATGGTACTGTAGAAC
>JABDRK010000324.1 GCA_013041785.1 Eudoraea sp. | reverse complement strand
AAATATCCTTCTCTGAAGTGCATCGCTTCATTGGGAGCCGGGGTTGATTTTTTATTTGAAGATCCCAGCCTGCCAACAGCTGTACCAATCACCCGGGTAGTAGATCCGGTATTGGCTTCTGACATGTCCGAATTTGTCATTGGAGTAATTCTCGCGCACCTTAAAAATCTTTTGGTATTTAAGGAAGATCAGCGCAACAGCAAGTGGTTACCCAGGGAATACCGGAGAATAGCAGAAGTTACCGTGGGTATAATGGGCCTTGGAGAAATGGGCCGCAAACTTGCCGAAGATCTTAGCAATTTTGGATTTCAGGTTTTGGGATGGGCAAGATCGCATAAGGAACTTCCAGGGGTAAATTGTTTTAATGGTGAGGATGGACTGCATACGTTTTTGTCGGGTTCGGATATCCTGGTCTGCTTATTGCCGTTAACCCCGCAAACCCGCGGTATACTAAATAAAAAACTATTGTCTAAACTTCCCAAGGGGGCTTACATGATCAATGTGGCAAGAGGTGGACACCTTATTGAAGAAGAACTCCTGCAGGTACTTGATTCAGGACATCTTTCCGGGGCTTTCCTCGACGTATTCGCACAAGAGCCCTTATCAGAAAGCCATCCATTCTGGGATCACCCGAAAATAGATATGAGCCCCCATATTGCCAGCGTTTCGGATGTGAATTCTGTAGTACCCCAATTATTGGAGAACTATAGGCGTGTGCAGGAAGGAAGGCCTTTGCTGAATCTGGTTTCCAAGAGCCGTGGATATTAATTGATAACTTTCGGAACCTAAATTTCATTCGCGGGTAAAAATCGGCTAGTTTTGCAAAATTGGAGTCATGACAACTCCGGATTGTAAGAAATTGCTTAACCCTACAACTCGGCCTTTTTGCGAATACAGACGGAAAATATTGAGAAAAAACTGTACGACTATCAGTTACGGGATCTCAATACGATATTTAAGGTGCTTGAGGAGTCTCCGGATAACATCAACCTCCTTTACCAGCTGCCAACAGGCGGGGGCAAAACCGTGGTTTTTTCGGAGATAACCAGGCGGTTTATTGAGCAAAGGAAGAAAAAAGTGGTGGTGCTTACCCACCGTATCGAACTGAGCCGACAGACTTCCAGAATGCTGGATGGTTTCAAGGTCCAGAACATGATCATCAACAGCGATGTCAAGGAATTGCGCGACCAGGGTACATACCAGTGTTTTGTCGCCATGGTGGAAACCTTAAACAACCGCCTTCAGGAAGGGATGGTAGAACTGGACAATGTGGGTCTGGTTATAATCGATGAGGCGCATTACAATTCCTTCCGCAAGCTTTTCAAATATTTTGATAAGGCTGTCATTTTAGGCGTTACCGCAACGCCGTTGAGCTCCAATATCAAGCTCCCCATGAAGGATCACTACAAAAAATTGATCGTTGGGGAATCCATAGCATCCTTGATCCAGAAGCGTTACCTGGCCCGGGCAAATGTGTATTCGTACGATGTAAGCCTGCGTTCCCTGAAGCTTGGAATCAACGGGGACTACACAGTGAAATCCTCAGACGAGCTGTACAGTACCCATAACATGCTGGGAAAGTTGATGGAGGCCTATGAAGAAGTAGCCAAAGGCACCAAAACCCTGATTTTTAATAACGGGATCAATACTTCCCGCTATGTGTACGAAGTATTTAAAAAAGCAGGATACGATATCCGGCATCTGGATAACAAGAATACGCCAACAGAACGTCAGGATATCCTCAAATGGTTTTCTGAAACCCCGAATGCCATACTTACTTCGGTGAGTATTCTGACCACTGGTTTCGATGAGCCTACTGTTGAAACCATAATGCTGAACAGGGCTACGCGCTCCCTCACGCTTTATTTTCAAATGATAGGCCGGGGCTCCCGTATTCTCCCGCATAAGGATGATTTTACCGTGGTAGACCTGGGGAACAATGTGGCCCGTTTTGGGCAATGGCAAGCGCCCATAGACTGGCAGGAAATTTTCCATTTCCCGGATTTCTTCCTTGAAAACATCAAGAA
>JABDRK010000280.1 GCA_013041785.1 Eudoraea sp. | reverse complement strand
TCCGCCATTCCCGGAATACACCAGCGGACACAGTGTGGTTTCCGGTGCAGCTGCAATCGCCCTCACAGATATATTCGGGGATAATTTTGCTTTTGACGATGATACCGAAATCCGGTTCGGCCTGCCTGTAAGGAGTTTCAATTCCTTTAATGAAGCCGCAGATGAAGCAGCAATCAGCAGGATGTACGGGGGTATTCACTACAGAACAGCAGTGGAAATTGGAGTTAAGCAGGGTCGGGATTTAGGAAAATTTGTCCTAAAAAACCTGAACATGAAGAATACCACGGCTGTGGCTACAAATTAATACTATGAAAAAGTTTGGAATAATATTAGGAACCTTGTTGGTTCTTGGATTGCTGTGGTATCTTTTCCTGTACCCTGCAGACTATCTGGTGCGCATGCAGGCCAAAACCTTCCCGGGTACAATTGCCCAAACCCTGAAGCTTTGGGACTCTACACTGCCCAACGCCAACATTACCGAAAAAGAGGGTGTGCTCAATTTTACCCAGGAACTCCAATTCGGGGATTCCGTACACCAATATCAATGGGAAATCATTCCTGTGCATGACTCACTTTCCAAAATTCATGTTTATGCCAAAGACAGGAATAACAGTTTAGTAAACAAACTCATGGTCCCCTTTTCGGAAACCGGATTTGAAAAACGCACGGAACAAACCTTAACGGATTTTCTTAGCAGCCTGAATGAACATATTGCAAGTTTCCGTGTTAATATCATTGGAGAGACCGAATTTCCGGGAAAATACTGTGCCTGCACACATCTAAGTACTACACAATTTGGAAAGGCCGATGGGATGATGAAGGACTATCCGCTTTTGAGTTCAGTCCTCGTAAAAGCTGGCCTTGAACTTGATGGCCCCCCCATAATAGAAATCATACAATGGGACCGGGAAAACGATCGTATCGTGTACAACTTTTGTTTTCCTATCATGCAGCAGGCTTCTCTTCCATTCATTGAGGAAATCCGATATCTGGAACTCCCTCCAAGAAAAGCCCTAATGGCAGAATATAACGGTAATTATATCACTTCAGACCGTGCCTGGTATGCATTGTTGGATTATGCGGAGAAAAATAAACTGGGAGTGACAGCCCTTCCCCTCGAAGTCTTTTATAACAATCCCACTTTAGGTGGGGATGCGTTGCGATGGAAGGCGGAAATTTATATGCCCCTTACAGATGCGCCCTAGTCTCGCCATAGCCCTGCTTCCAATCATGTTTATGATGTGTGCCCAGTATGGGCAACTCACTCCTATTGCTGACCTTCCCAAAAAATTGAATGAGAATTCTGGTATGGCTGCAGTCAATGGGAATGCGGTGTGGCTGATTGAAGACAGTGGCAACCCGGATAAAATTTTCAAAGTTGATCTGAAAGGGAATCTCCTGAAAGAATTCAAGGTCAAGAACGCGAAAAATGAGGATTGGGAGGCTCTTGCTCAGGACAGCCTGGGCAACTTATATATTGGGGATATTGGAAATAACAGCAATGAAAGGGAAGACCTGGTGATCTATAAAATACCCAATCCGGACAAGGAAAAAGGGGATAAAATCGACGCGGAACGTATCACTTTCAGCTATCCGGAGCAGAAAAAATTCCCCCCAAAAAGAAAAGACTTCCGTTATAATGCGGAGGCCCTTTTTTACCTAAAAGGTTTTCTATATATCGTAAATAAGGATATGACCAGGCCCTTTACCGGGGAAGCCAGGATATATCGGTTGCCCGCAAAGCCGGGAAAATATAAAGCAGAACTTTTATCGGTGATTCCGACTTGTGATGATTCAAGAAGGTGTACCATAACCGGGGCTGATCTTTCGCCGGACGGGAAAACACTGGTGTTACTGAGTTATGGTCAGCTTTGGGTGTTCAGGAATTTTAAAGGGGATGATTTTACATCAGGTACTATGAAACTAATCGACCTTGGGGCTTCTACCCAATTGGAAGCGGTTTCCTTCCTAGACAACCAGACCTTACTCCTCTCCGATGAATGGAGCGGGGGAAGCGGGATGAATCTATACCGATATGCGCTTGATTAAAACCCAAACCCCACGGCAAAAGCAAACCGCAGTCCGTCATCACTATTAAACAATGAGAGGCTTCCGGAAACAAAGTCTGCCGCGTTTACGAAGAAGCCGCCCCCTACGGAAGTATTCCATTGCTCATCGTTAAAGGTGGGATTCAATAGCAAGTTGTCATCCACCCAGACCCTGCCTACATCAAAACCGGCAAATAGCCCGGTTTCAATGGGGAATAAACTGGTCTTTTTTCGCCCGAAATTCCATCGGAGATCTGAACTTTGATAAAAGGCATTTTTTCCTGTAAAGCGCTGATTCCTGTAGCCCCTCATGCCATCATTCCCTCCAATACTGGCGGCCTGATAGAATTCAAAATCATCTCCAAAATTCAGATGGGCCTTAGATTTTGTAGCAAAGACCAAGGCCCCTGAAGGCACTAAACGGTAAGCAAAATCAAGAGAAGGGATCAGATACCCAAAACCGTTGGAATTATCCAGGTTATGGGTATATCCGAATTGCATCAGAAATTTCATTCCCAGGGTAGGAAATGCCGGATTATCACTATTCTGGAAGACATAGCTTGCTTCCGTATTTATGAAAGAATTCTCATTATCCGAAGGAAAAACCGCTGCAAAGGTTTCAATAAACCGCCCTTCGGTTTCTTCCAGGTCAAAGGATTGATAATTGACCCCTATATTAAAAACACCTCCATGTTCTCCACGATGCACCAATCCGGCGCCCAAACTTAAGGTGCCTAGCTTCACCCGATTGTAATCGAGGTCAAAGTTGTCCTCATCCTCAGCATTGGGGTTTAGGGTTGAGTTTCCATAGCCAAAGAAGTTGGTTGCATAATTCGGACTGGTGAATTTTCCGCCAATGGCGAGGTTCCAGGATCCCAGGACATTGGCAAATTCTCCCTGGTACTCCAGTTCAAAACCACTGGTAGCCGAGTAGAAAAAGCCACTGAGCGTATGTTTGGAAGTAAATGGATTTCGCTGAAAGCCATTATTGGTATAGGTGTTGGTCAATCCTACCTTCAAACCATCATCAGGATTACCTCCAATACCCGGGATGAGTACATTAGAATTGAACCTCGGTTTTTTAAAATCATAATTGTTGGTTTCATAATCGTCCCGAATGTGCCTGTTTCCTTTATTGGATTTAAAAGTGTTGGATTTACTCCTGTAATCGTAAAGATGAACTTTTCGCCCATTCTTGACTTCATAAGTGTCCTTGTTGAGTCCGCCTACCAATCGTACTTTAATCGGGTCATCACCTGCACCATCCACAAAGAAATGGTCATCATCATCCAGGGCATATACCCAGATTTCTTTAGTGTCTTTATGGTTGTATACCCTGTTGTGAATCACATCTGACTTCTCCCCATCCTTTATGCGATATCCCACTACCCTTGTGTTTCCGTTCGGCATCCTGGTAATATCAAACCAGTCGTCCTTATCCGTTCCCCTCACAATGGCATACTTGTTCACCACATCGGCATATCGGCCAGCAATGTCCTTAATATTGGCCCTACGGCCCTTAAGTTTACGCTTGATATCATCCAGCGTAGCATCCCGGACCTCTTCCGGTATTTCGTTAAATGCTGTTTCAATTACTTCATCCGTTAGGTTTTCCTGAATATAGCCTGCCTCTTCTAACCAGGTCGATTTTCCAAAATTTTTCACCAATGCCACGTCAAGGGGATAGGGCTCCATATTCATCCAATTCACGTTTTTCAGTTCTTCATCATAGGCATTCAGCAAACGAATTGGAGGTACCAGAGCGGTAGCCAATCCGAGGATAAAACCATCGTCCATACGGGAAAAAGCCTGATCGCGATCCCGGGGTACAGGCCGATACAGGGTAATATCCCCATCTTTAAAAACAGCCCAGCGC
>JABDRK010000209.1 GCA_013041785.1 Eudoraea sp. | reverse complement strand
TCAACCACGCTTCAAAGCCTTCACTCGTGCGCTGGTTTAAGGCTGGAAATGTCCCCACAATGCCTGCTTTGCAGCAGGAAATCACCAGCTGCGGGCCGGAGATCAGGAACATAGGGGCTGCAATTACGGGTAGGGAGAGGCTGTCTATAAAAGGTGCTTTTTGATCCATGGTGGTTTGTTAAGGGTTTAAAAATAGGGATAAAATTTAAGCCTTCTTAAGGTGCATTCCGCAAAACTGTAGTAAATTTGATTTATTATGCACGCATAAGAAAAAACATATGTATCTCAAGGAATTTGAAGTTCGCTGGAACGATTTGGATGCGAACCGGCATCTGGCCAACAGCACCTATATTAATTATATGAGTCATACCCGGATGGCTTTTCTGATGGGGCTGGGATTTGATCAGGAATCCCGCGCAAAACACCAGATAGGGCCGGTAGTCTTTTATGAGCATATCTATTATTTCCGGGAAGTCCTGTCTGGGAAACCCATACGGGTATCATTGGAGGTGAAAGGACTCAGTAAAGATGGAATGTATTTTGAGTTTCATCATAATTTTTATGACCATAAAGGACGGAATGTGGCCCATTGTGAATTGATGGGGGGCTGGATCAGTTTGGAAAAAAGAAAACTTATCCCCCTGCCTGAGGTATTTCTGAAGCGTTTTAGCAATATTTCAAAGCCTGAGGATTTTCGTATCCTGACTGCAGCAGATACTCGAAAATTTACTAGGCGCCCCCAAGATTTGGTCTAGTTTTTTTGCTGACGAGATATACCCCGATCAGCACCAGGATTGCCGCGCCCGTTTTTACCGGATTAAGCGAGTCCCGCCCACTGATCACGGCAAAAACAATACCTATAAGCGGCTGCAGGTATACAAAGGCACTGACCGTGGAGGCTTTAAGTTGGGTCAGCGCATAGGCATTGAACAAATAGGTTAAAAAGGTGGTCCCCACAACCACAAATCCCATTTTCCAAATGGCTTCCCAGGGAAGCTGAGCCCAGGAGATTTCCAGGAATTCGGGCAAGGTGACCGGTAAATTCAGCACTATGCCAATCAGGAAAAGCCATTTCATAAGGGTGAAGGGGTGGTATTTGTCTACCAGTTTTTTAATCAGGATCAGGTAAAGCCCAAAGAATAAGGCATTCACCAGGAAAAGGATATTTCCCAGGGGGATGTTCGGGGCATCTTCCCGTATTTCGTTTCCATAGAGCACCAAGATCAGCGCCCCTGCCAGGCCAATCAAGATCCCCATTCCTTTAGCCAGGCGTATTTTTTCCTCTATCAAAAAGGCAGACAGCACCACCACGATTATGGGGGTTGTGGTAACCAGTACAGAACTGTTTATTGGGGTAGACAGATCAAGCCCTTTAAAGAAAGACAACATATTGATAGCCATCCCAAAAAGGGAGCAGATCACAACCCGTCCCCAGTCTTTCTTCTCGATCTTTTCCCTGGGTCCCAGGAAGGAGATTCCCCAGAAAAGGATGGTTGCGCCTAGTACCCGAAGCAGTATAAATCCAAAAGGCCCTATGTAATTGGGCATTACACCTTTAGCGATGGAGTGGTTTAAACCGTAAATAGTTGTAGCTCCAAGGGCAGCAAGTAAGGCTAGGGTTCTTTTGGTCAAGGATGTAGTTTTTCTCTGGCCGCCTGGACCGTCTTTTTGCTATTTCCAATAAAAATCTCCCCATCTACCAGGATAACCGGCCTTTTCAGGAAGGTATAGTGTTCCAGGATAAGCTTTTTGAAATCGTCTTCCCCAAGCGGTTTATCTTTGAGTTTCCGCTCCTTGTAAAGGCGGGCCCGCTTGCTGAACAAGGCTTCATAGCTACCCGCTATTTGGTAAAGTTCCAGAAGGTCTTCTTCCTTTAAGGGCGCAGTTTTTATTTCCCGGAGTTCAACTCCCTCAAGTGGTGCCAGTTCTTTCAATATTCTGGCGCAGGTATCGCAACTTCCCAAATGATAGATTTTTTTCATGTCACACGCTGGTAGAGGTTATTCATCTGAACACAAAGAAACCTAATTACCCCCAATTATTTTATATTTAGCCAAATCTTCTGACATGGATTATCTCTTTACCATCCTGATTCAAAACCGGAAATTACTCTACGCAATCCTCAGAAAGACACGAACTGAAGACTTATTTGTGATCCCTGATGGATTTAGAAACCATCTGTATTGGAATATCGCCCATGTGGTGGTCACCCAGCAGCTTATCACTTATGGGTTGAGTGATTTACCGTTAAAGGTCCCACCAGACTGGGTGGAACGATACGCCAAAGGCACGGTCCCTGATAATGAAGCTGTTCCGGATTCTGAAATAACCCAATTGGAGGAGCTGCTTCTTACCACGATTGAGCAGACACGTGAGGATTTCAGAGACGGTATTTTTAAAACATACAAAGCTTATACTACAAGCACAGGTGTGCGGTTGGGATCGTTGGAAGAAGCTCTGGCATTCAATGTCTATCATGAAGGACTGCATCTTGGGGCTGTCCTTGCACTAAAAAAGGCAATAAACGCCTGAAGCTGCCCATCCACTTGCCAGGAACTGTACTAAGATTGATTGTAAACTCGCATAGATAGCGATACATTTGTGTTATTAAGGAGGCCATATGAGTAAAGAAGAACTTAGATTTAATAGCAAAACTATTCACGGGGGGCAAGAGCCGGATAAGGCTTACGGGGCAGTGATGCCGCCCATTTATCAGACATCAACCTATGCACAATCTACACCTGGTGGACATAAGGGATACGAGTACTCCCGGAGTGCCAACCCAACGCGTACAGCCCTGGAACGCGCAATGGCCAGTATCGAAAATGGGGAGTACGGCCTTGCATTTGCCAGCGGACTATCCGCCATAGATGCGGTAGTAAAGTTGCTCAAGCCCGGTGACGAAGTTATCTCCACAAATGACCTCTATGGAGGCAGTTATAGACTGTTCCGACAAGTTTTTGAGCAATATGGGATCCGATTTCACTTCATGGGATTACAGGATTTGGATGCCATTGAAGCACAGATAAATGATCGGACCCAGCTTATTTGGGTGGAGACCCCGACAAATCCCATGATGAATGTTGTGGATATTAAAGGCATGGCTAGCCTCGCAAAAAAACATAATATCCTGCTGGCGGTTGACAATACCTTTGCGACTCCCTATCTCCAGCGTCCATTAGACCTTGGAGCCGATATTGTGATGCATTCCGCCACCAAATATCTAGGGGGCCACAGTGATGTAGTAGTCGGGGCCCTGGTGGTTAAAGACAAGGGACTTGCAGATAAGCTTTATTTTATTCAGAATGCCAGTGGTGCCGTTTGCGGACCTATGGATAGTTTCCTGGTACTAAGGGGGATCAAGACCCTTCATGTAAGGATGCAGCGCCATTGTGACAATGGTCGGGAAATTGCAAATTACCTCAAAGCACATCCGAAAATAGCAAAAGTATATTGGCCGGGCTTTAAAGAGCATCCGAATCACGAAATTGCCAAAAACCAAATGTCCGATTTTGGCGGGATGATCTCTTTTGTTCCTAAAAGTGGCACATATAAGGAAGCAGTGGCTATTGTGGAAAAATTGCGCGTATTTACATTGGCTGAGTCTCTGGGGGGAGTGGAAAGTCTCGCAGGACATCCGGCCAGTATGACCCATGCCAGTATCCCCCGGGAGGAACGGGAAAAAAGTGGTGTTGTTGATTCTTTGATCAGACTTAGTGTGGGAATTGAAGATGTCCGGGACCTGATAGCAGACCTGGAACAGGCATTGTAATATTGTTTATTGAATTTTCAAAAAAAGGGAGATAAAATTATAGAAAAACCATAATTTTGCCTCTGAATTTTAAAATTGACAAAAACCTAAACAATTATTACGCTGATGGAAGAAATTATTGAAAAATTCATGGAAGAAGTTCGATCCCGAAACAGCCATGAACCCGAATTCCTCCAGGCCGTTCAGGAAGTTGCTGAAACGGTCATCCCTTACATTACTCAACACGACATCTACTACGGCAAGAACATCCTGCTTCGGATGGTGGAACCCGAACGCTTAATGTCCTTTCGCGTAGCCTGGGTGGATGACAAGGGAGAGATTCACGTAAACCGTGGATATCGCATTCAAATGAACTCAGCCATTGGGCCGTATAAGGGCGGATTGCGTTTCCACCCGTCTGTTAATGCCAGTATTCTCAAGTTTCTGGCTTTCGAGCAGGTCTTTAAAAACGGTCTTACCACCCTTCCAATGGGTGGAGGCAAAGGAGGCTCTGATTTTGATCCCAAAGGAAAATCAGACGATGAAGTTATGCGTTTTTGTCACGCTTTTATGACAGAGTTATGCCGTCACATAGGGCCTAATACAGACGTGCCAGCAGGAGATATTGGAGTAGGGTCACGTGAAATAGGTTATCTCTTTGGTATGTACAAGAAGATCAGGAATGAATTTACCGGGGTGCTTACCGGGAAAGGATTGTCCTGGGGTGGTTCTAAAATTCGACCTGAAGCTACCGGTTATGGTACAGTGTACTTCGCCGAAAGTATGCTTAATACAAAAAACGACGGTATAAAAGGTAAAAATGTAGTCATTTCCGGTTCTGGAAATGTTGCTCAATATGCGGCGGAAAAAGTACTCCAAATGGGAGGTAAGGTGCTTACCCTATCTGATTCCGGAGGTTATATTTACGATGCAGCTGGAATTGACGAGGAGAAGCTTGCCTATGTGATGGATCTCAAGAACAACCAACGCGGAAGGATATCAGAATATGTAGAGAAATATCCTGAAGCAACCTATCACAAGGGAGAAAACCCCTGGGGAGTAAAATGTGATATCGCCCTTCCATCCGCTACCCAGAATGAATTGGATGGCGATGATGCCAAAAAGCTTATCGACCAGGGTTGTATTTGCGTGGCAGAAGGTGCAAATATGCCTTCTACCCCTGAGGCAGTTCATGCCTTCCAGGATGCAAGAATCTTGTTCGCACCCGGGAAAGCTTCTAACGCGGGAGGAGTGGCCACTTCAGGTTTGGAGATGTCACAGAATTCATTGAGGATAAGTTGGACCCGTGAGGAAGTAGATCAAAGGCTGAAGGGGATCATGGAAGACATCCACAATTCCTGTCTGGAATTCGGAATGGAAGAAGACGGGTACTGCAATTACGTTAAAGGGGCAAATATTGCCGGGTTCGTTAAAGTGGCAGATGCCATGTTGGCCCAGGGGGTAATTTAATCCTGTTGAAGACCTTGATGGAACCCGGCTTCTGGCCGGGTTTCTTTATTTGGGTACTCCCGTACTTGCTATATTTGTAGTAAACCGCTTCCCATGCAGGTGCAAACCAGGGCCATAGTACTTTCTTCACTCAAATACGGGGATACAAGCTTAATTGTTAAGGCATACACGGCTTCAGACGGACTTAAATCCTATCTGTTAAAAGGGGTATTGTCGTCTCGAAAGGGCAAATTAAAAACAGCCTATTTTCAACCCCTTTCGCAACTGGAAATAGTAGCCGTTCACAAAAACAAAGGCACGCTGGAAAGCATTAGGGAAGCTAAAGTGCATTTTCCTTACGCTACTGTGCACTCGGATATTACCAAGAATGCCATAACCTTGTTTTTATCAGAAATGCTTAGCAGCTGTATTCGTGAAGAGCAGGCAGACCCGGCTCTTTTTTCCTATCTCGAATCAGCCTTACAATGGTTGGACACCCGCGACCACATCGCAAATTTCCACTTGTATTTCCTGCTTGCTCTTATGCGTTTTCTGGGGTGCTACCCCGATATAAGGAATATGGAAGCGCCCTATTTCAATCTTATGGAGGGACAATTTACCGGGGGGCCTCAGGGTAAGAGTGTTATAAGCGGGGAAGATTTAGTACACTTCAGGGCCCTTTTGGGCACAAATTTTGATGAGGTTCATATGATAAAGTTAAGTAAGGTACAGCGACAGCGATTGCTTCAGATAATCGTGGATTATTTTGAGTTACATTTACACGGATTTAGAAAGCCTAAGTCACTTACCGTATTAAATGAAGTCTTCAATTAATATGCGCGGGGTAACGTTCCTGATGTTTTTCTTTTTTGTGTCCCTAGTTCTCGCCCAGGAAGTATATGTGCTGGATGTGGATTCAAAGGAAGGCATTGGCAACGTAGTGGTTACAAATGAAGATCGCTCAAAAACGGTAATCACCGGGCTAACTGGCAGATGTGACCTGAAAATCTTCAGCGGGAATGAAAAGATCACTTTCCGTCATATGGGATATCTCACGTTTAGGACCACCAAAGATCAAATCCAAAGGAAGCAAAACAAAGTATTCCTCACCCTAAACCCACAGCAACTTGATGAGGTGGTAATGTCCATCTCCAAATGGGAACAGCAAAAAAAGGATATCCCCCAAAAGATAGCGAGTATTGATGCGCGAAGTATCTCTTTTAATAACCCACAAACTTCTGCAGATCTCTTGCAGTCTAGTGGGAAGGTATTTGTGCAAAAAAGTCAACTTGGTGGAGGCAGCCCAATGATCAGGGGATTTGCCACCAATCGTTTGCTCCTCTCTGTAGACGGGGTGCGGATGAATAATGCCATTTTCCGCGGGGGAAATATTCAGAACGTGATTTCCATCGATCCGTATGCGGTAAAGAATACGGAGGTAATCTTTGGCCCCGGATCTGTGATTTACGGGAGTGATGCCATTGGCGGGGTAATGAATTTTTACACAAAGAAACCCACGTTTGCCGACAATGGAGATCCAGTTTTCAGCGGTAGTGCAGCCTATCGTTTTGCCTCAGCCAACAATGAAAACACCTTTCATACCGATTTCAATTTTGGGAAAAAGAAGTGGTCCTTTCTGAGTAGTATTACCTATAACACCTTTGAAGATCTCAGAATGGGTAAACACGGGCCGGTGAGCTACCTCCGTGACACCTATGTGGTCACCGAAAATGGCAGCGATGTACTTCGGAACAATCCCAGCCCCCGAAGTCAG
>JABDRK010000203.1 GCA_013041785.1 Eudoraea sp. | reverse complement strand
CCATTACCATTCCCTTTGAGGAAAAGCCCGTTGCTGGCATCGTTCCTTGGAGTTTCCACTTCAGAGGAATGCAGGTTGCCCGCAATTATGGCGTCGAGTTCTCCGTCCTGGTCGAAATCATCCACCTGAATGGCATTTACACTCGATATCTGGGCCTCCAGGGGTAGTTCGGATATTCTGAATCCTTCCGGGGTGTTCTCCAGATAAACACTGGCAAAGGATTTGACCTGGTAATGCAGTGATTCATCCAAAGCCTGCTGGGTGTAGACATCTGCCAGCGTTGCTGTTGAAAACGAAGCGTAGTCTTCAAATTTTTTCTTGATAGCCGGCATTTGCTGGGAGGAGCATTCACGTCCCCGAACGGGAAACTTTTCTCCGTAATTATAGTAACTCAATACAATATCCTTGGTTCCCGAAGCATCAAAATCGTCAAAATAGACATCAAATGTCTCCGTTTCACTTGCCTTGTACTTATAGTTCAATCCCAGGTTACCCGCCAGGTAATCCATATCACCGTCCCCGTCGAAATCACCTTCTCCCAGACTGAACCACCAGGACCGGGTATCTGCCAGTCCCATAGCCTCCGAAACATCCGTAAAAGTGCCGGTGTCGTTTTTTAGCAGGCTGAGGGGCATCCATTCCCCGCCAAGTAGTAAATCTGGCCAGCCGTCAGCATCGTAATCGGTTGCAATTGCCTGAGTTAGTAACCCAATTCCAATAAGCATTGGGGCTTTTTCAGCAGTCACATCCACCAGTACGGGATTTCCGGGACTACTGCGGTTTTCCAATAGGTAGCTGCTGGCCGGACTCGGATATGCACCCGGGATCACCCGACTGCCAACAAAAACATCCAGATCCCCGTCCTTGTCAAAATCGAATGGCACTACTACTGAAGCACTCGCCCGGAATTGAGCAATA
Organism: Eudoraea sp.; assembly: GCA_013041785.1. GTDB lineage: Bacteria > Bacteroidota > Bacteroidia > Flavobacteriales > Flavobacteriaceae > Lentiprolixibacter. The sequence goes on along the minus strand of JABDRK010000203.1, from coordinate 4,493 downwards.
CCCTCGGCTACTGCCTCGAAACTTCCACCTTTATTTAAATAGATTCGGTCCAGAAGCATTTCGGAATCGGGTTCAAATTCATTGCCACCGCTGGCTACATAAATATCCTGCTGACCGTCCCCGTCCAGATCAAATATGGCAATGCCCATATCTTCCCGATCCTTATGGGCGCTGAGAACCGGATCTTCGGCAGCTATAAATCCGCTTGCTGTTCCCAGGAATATTTGGGTAGGCTGACCTGCGGCTCCACCGATCACCAGGTCTTCCAATCCATCCCCATTGAGGTCTCCTTTATCCATAAAGGGTCCAAACATGGACATGCGGTGGGGGAGTAAAATTTCCTTTTCGAAGTCATCGTAGTAATTCTCCTGGTGCAAAAATTGTAATCCCGCGAGTGTGTTTTGTCCCGACCCGAATAATGTTGTTTTGGGTTCAACTGCCTTGTCCCGCACCGGTAAAGCATCGGCATAGTTTAGGGTCAGGAAATTGTCTGCAGCTATGTTGGTTTGAATTTCATGTTTCCCATCAGGCCAAACAACCTCAAGGGTATCGATTACATCATTTTCTCCCAGCCCAAAGTGCAATTTGGCGGCCACCGCAGACTGAAACCCCCGGCTTAAGGTCAGTTCCTGCATTTGCTGTAACCCTCCCGTCTTTACATAAACGCGGCTACCCAATCCAAATGGATTGTTCTGGGGCCCTTTAAGTGCAACCTGGGCAAAGTGATTGCCGTTTCCTTTATTTTCAAAAAGACAGGCCGGATCGTCTATGTTGTTGATTACAATTTCCAGATCGCCGTCATTGTCCAAATCGGCATAGACTGCGCCATTGGAAAAGCCCTCATGGATAATGCCCCAGGCATCGTTTACCTGTTCAAAGCGGAGATTGCCCGTATTGCGGAATACAAAATTGTCAATCGGTTCTGAAGGAATTTTGAGGCTGCGCTCGTACAGGTTATCCATAGGACGACCTTCGGCTTCCCAGTTTAGGAAGAAATCCCGGTTATTGATTTCCCTTCGGGTACCATTGGATACAAAAATATCTTTCCACCCGTCATTATCGAGGTCGGCCATAAGCGGGCCCCAGCTCCAGTCTGTAGAAGAAACTCCTGCAAGCCTGGCAATATTGCTGAAATCCGGTAGGGAATCCAGGAGGTTTCCATTATTCAATTGCAGGCTGTTTTGCATGTATTGATAATGAAAGCCGGAATTAACCGTACTCCAGAAAAGTTCAGGGTTCATACTGGCCATATTGGCTTTGGAACGCCGGTTATCCTTAGCCGTCATATCGGCCTGAAAAATATCGAGAAGGCCATCATTATTGAAATCTGCAATATCTGCCCCCATCCCATAAAAGGAGGTATTCTTGGTCACGGCTTTAACCCTTTCTGAAAAGCTCCCGTCTTTATTGTTCATATAACAATAGTCCGGGCTACTGAAATCACTGGACACATAGATGTCGGGCCAGCCATCATTATTCAGATCGCCTATGGTGGCACTTAAGGATAGTCCGAAGGTCTTGAGTCCGGCTGCCTCAGTAACGTCCGTAAAACGGTCCCCATCGTTCCGCATAAGTTTATCCATTTCCAGGGGTTTTGGGTACTGTTGTTTGAACAGGTAGTAGTTGTTCGGGGCGTTAAAAGGAGTAGGGGGATAGTTAGCTATATAAACATCCAGGTCGCCGTCCCGGTCGTAATCAAAAAAAGTAGATTGCACACTGTTACCGGCTTCGGCCAGTCCGTATTGAGCAGCCTGCTCACTAAAGGTCAGGTCACCATTATTGATAAAAAGCTGGTTCTCCCGGGTTCCGAATTTCCCACCTACGGAACAGTAGATATCCGGCAGTCCGTCCCGATTTACATCGGCTACAGTAACTCCGGTATACCATCGGGTATCACCGCTTACTCCCGCTTTCTCCGCGATATTTTCGAATTTCAATCCCCCCTGGTTTATGTAGAGGGCATTGGGGACCTGGTTTCCGGTAAAATATAAATCGGTTAATCCGTCATTGTTGAAATCAGCAGCAGCTACACCGCCACCCATATAGATATAGCCATAGGTGAAGTAATTCAGGGAATCGCTTTCAACCAGTGTATTGGTAAAGGCAATGCCGCTGGTTTCGGGTTTTACTTTTTTGAAGAGGGCAGTTTCCTTATCCGTATGCTTTCCACAGGAGAATATCAGTAGGCAAATAAATGATAAGCAAAGGTAATTTTTCATAGTTCAAAGCGATCTGGATATGTAAAAGGTAAAGATAGTAATTCGGGTAAAATGCCATAAAAAAAGGGGCGCCAAAAGCACCCCTGTTTTATAACTTTAACACGTTCTGTTAGAACCCGGGATTTTGCTGTAAAACACCACCACTTAAGTCAATCGCATTGATCGGGATGGGCATTACATTCATATTTGCCGTATAGGTTCCCACTTTTGTGCCAAAATTGGTAATGGTTCGTGCTTCATTTTGCGTATAGGTATTAATAACGCTTTCAGCAACACCCCATCTTCTTAGGTCAAACAAACGATGTCCTTCCATAGCCATTTCCAGCCTGCGCTCAAATCGCACAGCTTGCCTTGCTACCGCCTGGTCAGTCCACGCGGCATCATAGGTCCCGATTACATAGTTAGCAGCATCTCCAGTTCCAGCCTCATTCTGCACATAGGACATATTCGCAGCCCGGTCACGCACTTGATTCACGTAACCACGAGCGGTTTCAAGGGTACCAACTTCCACTTCAGCCTCTGCAGCCATCAACAAAACATCGGCATAGCGGAGGATGTGGTAGTTAACTCCTGAATGCTGCTGTCCCCATGCCCCGGTTCCGATGTTTCCATCTTCACCAGCCTGGTAAACATTTTTCTTGGGAAGATAAGGCCCGGAAATATCAGCAAAGGCAGCACGGATCCAGTCTTTTCCAATATGGGTTCCGTACCCATTGTAATCGATTCCTCTTCTTCCTATGGTATAATCTATCCTTGGATCCAGTGGCCCGGCATGCGGAGTGAATGGATCTGCACTATTAATACCGTAGTCGTTAGCGATATCGGTTTGGTTAAAAGTGTCTAATAAGGGTAGTCCAGTAACTGCATCAGTCTGATAGGCATTCGCCAAATCCTGGGTGGGCTGATAGAAGCCACAGCATGAACCAAATGGTCCCGGGTTCGGGAAGTTTAATGTGCCTCCGCGGTTTCCGTTGAAGGACTGCCCTCCGTCTGTAGTAAACTGGATTGAGAAGATCGCTTCAGAACCATTTTCTCCAGAAAGGGAAAAATTAGCTACAAATTCCGGGTTCAATGCATACGGGCCATTATTAATAACGTCCGTAAACAGCGTAAGGGCTGCGCCATAATCTTGCTGGAACATATGTGCCTTCCCAAGGTAGGCCTTAGCTGCCCAGGAAGTTGGCCGTCCTACATCGCCTTGAGAAGCAGGCAAATTATCCACGGCGTACTGGAAATCAGCCTCAATTTGGTCCCAAATGGCCCCCGAATTGGGTTGATTGAATTCTGTATTGGCAAAGTTTTCTTCAGAAATGTAAGCAACATTGCCAAACATCTTTTGCAGTTCAAAATTAAAGTGCCCGCGTAAAAATCGCGCTTCAGCCAATTGGGAAGAAAAATCTCCTTCTTCAATTTTGCTGATGAGGTCTATTACCGCATTGGCACGGTTTACTCCGGCGTACCTGCCATCCCAAACCGTCAGGTAGGGGTTCGCAGAAGTCCAGTCATATATTTCCAATAGATACAGGTCTGCCTGGTCTCCATCTGTACTCCCTTTATGGGCATCATCAGATATCACATCAAACCACCAGTTGTCACCGGAAACAGTCCAGTCAGCTCCCCCTTGATTGTTCCTAATACCGTCAAGCGCGGAATAGGCACCGACAAGGAGTAAATTTACACCCTGCTCATTCTGAAGGGTTTGATCGCTCAAGGCCCCGATAGCGGGGACATCGGTAAAATCATCGCTACAAGCGAAAATCACCGCGAATAAGGTTAAATAAATAAATAATCTCTTTTTCATTTTTTTAGAATTTTGTGTTAATACCTACAGTCAGTATTTGCGCCAATGGGAAAACCGGGTTGGGACCATCGACACCCAAAGATAAGTTATCCGAAGAAATTACTTCAGGATCCAACCCCTGGTAATCGGTAATTGTAAACAAATTCGTTCCTTGGATATAAAGGCGTAACATATCCAGTCCAATGGTACTGGCAATGTCATCATTAAATGTATATCCTACTTGTAGATTCTTCAATCTCAAAAAGGATGCGTCTTCTACAAAATAAGAGTTTGGTTGTGTCTCTGCATTTGTAATTGTTTGACTTAATGCAGGCAAGGTAGCATTGGTATTTGATGGTGTCCATGAATCCAGTGTACGCGCACTTCGGTTACCATTAAAAAAGGTAGGGAAGTCTGTAAAGATCTTTTGATAATTATAAGCATCGTTACCCTGTGATCCAGAGAAAAATGCAGATACATCAAATCCTTTATAG
>JABDRK010000202.1 GCA_013041785.1 Eudoraea sp. | reverse complement strand
AAATATTGCTGGGCTTTGTGAAATGGGTGCTGTGGCTCACCTTTATAATTGTTGCCGCTGATGTTATGGGACTGACGGTTATTTCAACCGAAATTTCCAATCTCTTACATTATTTGCCAGTATTGCTCAGTGCTCTGGTGATCTTTATGATCGGAATGTTCGCGGCCAAAATGATCAAAAAGGCCCTGCAAAGCGTATTCGAATCCATGGGCGTTGGAGGCTCAAAGATCATTAGCAGTATTGCCTACTATATCATCCTCATTTTTGTGCTGATCACTGCCCTGAACCAGGCCGGCATTAATACTGAGATTATTACCAGCAATGTTACGCTTATTATCGCAGCTTTTCTGCTGGCCTTTGCCCTAGCCTTGGGGCTGGGCTCCAGGGAAATTGTGGGAGACCTGTTGAGTGCTTTTTACGCCAGAAGGACCTATGCCGTTGGGGATACGATTAAGACTAAAAAGATTGAAGGTACTATAGAGGCTATAGACGGGATCTCTATTACCGTCAAGACCAGGGACTCAAAAATAGTAATCCCGGTTAGAGATATTGTTCAGGACAAGGTGGAAATACAATGATCCTTTTCCCCAACGCCTGGTCACGAACATAAAACCAAATGAACATAAATCAATTTATATAATTAAAAAACCGTATTAAAAATGGGAAAGTTTGAAATCAAAAAAACCAAATCTGGCAAGTTCAAGTTCGATCTGAAAGCCTCGAACGGACAGGTCATCCTGAGCAGTCAGACGTACAAGTCAAAAACGAGTTGCAAAAATGGGATCAGCTCTGTAAAACGCAATGCTGGTGACGACAATCGCTATGAAAGAAAGACGGCGAAAAACGGAAGCCCGTACTTCAACCTGAAAGCGGCCAACGGCCAGGTAATTGGAACCAGTGAAATGTATTCCGGCACCTCCGGTATGGAAAATGGAATTGCCTCGGTAAAAACAAACGCCGCAGATGCTGCTCTAGACGACAACTCATAAGTGTTTAAACAATTCAAAACCATTAAATAAAGTAATCATGAAGAAACGATTGTTATTTGTATTCTGCCTTTTTGGGGCGCTGTATATACAGGCACAGACAGAAGCAGAATTAAAAGCCGAGCAGGCACCGAAAAAGGATTCCATTGCTGCCATTCAGGGTCGCGTGGATGCGCTGCAGGCTCAAATTGATGCGCTGCCCGGATGGAAAACCGGGGCCTTTGGAACCATAGGGATGAACCTATCGAATTTCAGCAACTGGTATGCCCAGGGATTTCCCAATAACTCCTCAGGGAATATCGGGATTACCGTGAATGCCTTTGCCAATCTTAAGGAAGACAAGTTCTTTTGGAGGAATGCAGCCAATGTGAATTTCAACTGGGTAAAGCTGGATGATAAGGATAACCCGGATGATGATGACAGCTTTCGCGCCGCAACCGATGTGTTCAACATCAGTTCGCTATATGGGAGAAAATTGAGCGAAAAATTTGCTATTTCCGCCCTGGCCGAGTTCCGGACTACCGTCCTGAACAATTTTAATGATCCCGGTTACCTGGATGTTGGTGTTGGGGGTACCTGGACGCCAATTCCTGATTTGGTAGTGGTGATCCATCCTCTGAACTACAACTTTGTGTTTAGCAGTGCAGACGACATTTTTGAGTCTTCAGCCGGAGCCAAGATCGTTGCGGATTATACCAAAAAACTGGGAGCGGTTAATTTTAAATCCAACCTGTCTATGTTCCAGAGCTATAAAAGTTCTGATTTAAGCAACTGGACCTGGATCAATTCCTTTGCCTATACCTTGTGGAAAGGCATCGGTGTGGGACTGGACTTTGGTTTGAGGAGCAACAAACAGGAAGCCCTCAACTATTCCGTTAATACCTTAGGGAATACAGGAGAAACCTTTAGTTCTGTTGATAATGAATTGCAGACCTACTGGCTTTTCGGACTTAGCTATGCGCTTTAATTAAAAATATAATATCAATACGTATTTAATAACCATTTAAACTATAGAATTATGTTCAAAGAATTCAAGAATTTCATCATGACAGGCAACGTAATCGATTTTGCGGTTGCCGTAATCATGGCCGGAGCTATTGGCCTGGTCATCAATGGCTTTGTAGCCGACATTATCATGCCTATTGTAGGTGAATTTGCAGGGGGTATGGATTTTGCCAACCTGAAATATGTGCTTACAGAAGCCTCAGGCGCGGAAGGAGAAGCAGGATATGTAGCGGAGAATGCGATTCGCTGGGGTTCCTGGATTAACACCATCGTAAATCTGATTATTGTAGGATTCGTAATGTTCCTTATTGTCAAGGCTTACAATAAAACCAAGAAACCGCCAGCTCCAGCTGCTCCCAAAGGCCCTTCTCAGGAAGAATTACTTGGAGAAATCCGGGATCTTTTAAAGAAGTAGTCCGCTTTTTAATATGACCCATGTCCATTGCATCTCCCTAAGTGCATTGGAATAGGAAACAAATATTAATATTCGGAGTTACTGGAAACCCTCTTTGCCCAACAGGCAGGAGGGTTTTTCAATTTTTAGGTATACAGATCAGACCGAATAAACGGCTGTTTGCATCTTACCGCTGTCCAGTACTATGAATGTAGCCGGGACATCTTCCCGCCGACCTCCATGGTACCCCATTATTGGTCCGGGGTTGAGCAGTAGGATTGGGCCCGTCTTTTCTTCGTTCAGGGTATGATTATGCCCGTAGCAAACGATGTCGTACATGCCTGATTCGGCCAGTTCCCGTGCTTTGTCCGGATAATGGTTCATGGCAATTGTTTTTCCCCCGAGCTCATCGCGGTAGTATTCCCCATGAAGTTGCATATTGGGATATTGGGCTGCATTCCTGATAATGGCTGCCACATCCCCGTCGTTATTGCCCAGGACAAGGTGTATGGGTTTGGCGTATCCTTCACCAAGCAAATGGATCACAAAAGGGGCGCAGAGGTCACCGCAAAAAAGCAGGGCCTCGGTTTCTTGTAATGCTTCCGTATGCAATGCTTTTTTCAAGTTCCATACGTGGTCGTGGATGTCGGACAGGATGGCGATTTTCATGGGAATCAGTATGTTTATTTAACAAAATTTAAACCAGGGTCTTCCTGTAATTTAAGTCAAATCCTCTTAATTTTATGGGTATAAAACAAAAAGTATGACCGTAGTTGCTAAACCTATCAAAAACATATTCGGGTTGCTGTTGTTGGTGTCTCTTGTGGGATTGCACACTCAGGATATCCTGGCCCAATCCAGACAGAAAGTAGAGAAGATCAGAAAAGATGCCATTGATGCCAAAACGGAGTTCCTGGAGTCTGATTGGCGGATGGAAAAACATTTTAACAAATCCTATGGCTATGTAATATTTCCCAATGTAGGTAAAGGCGCCGTGGGAATTGGTGGCGCTGCAGGCAATGGCGTAGCCTATGAAGGGGGTAAGGAGATCGGGATGGCAAAACTCTCCCAGCTGAGTATTGGCTTCCAGTGGGGCGGACAGGCATATCGGGAAGTCATTTTCTTTGAGGATAAAGATGCTATGGACAGGTTTAAGGAAAACAAGATAGAATTTGCCGCTCAGGCATCTGCGGTGGCTGTGACGGAAGGGGCCTCAGCCAATGCCCGATATGTGGACGGGGTCATGGTCTTTACCATGCAGAAAGGTGGCCTAATGTATGAGGCGTCCGTAGGCGGACAGAAGTTCCGGTTTGATGCTTTTTGAGTCTTATATAACCAGAATTAAGGACCTCTTTAGGTTCTGATTTCTTTTCATTCAATCGAGGAAAAGCATTACCTTACCGTTGGTCATGAAAAAAGTAGTAACCTTTGGGGAGATCATGTTGCGTTTGGCACCCCCGGGATTTTTGCGATTCTCGCAAACCAACAGTTTTGATGCGGTATATGGCGGGGGTGAGGCCAATGTGGCGGTTTCCCTGGCCAATTATGGAGTTCCCGTCGATTTTGTAACCCGTTTACCCGCTAATGATATCGGCCAATGTGCCCTTATGGAAATGCGAAAAAGAGGCGTTGGGGTTGATAAGATTGTTTTTGGTGGTGACCGCCTGGGGATCTATTTTTTGGAGACTGGTGCAGTAAGTCGGGGAAGTAAGGTAGTCTATGACCGCGCACATTCAGCAATGGCTTAAATTGAAAAAGGCATGGTTGATTGGGATGCTGTGTTTGAAGGGGTAGCATGGTTCCATTGGACGGGTATCACCCCGGCAATATCTCAAGGTGCCGCTGATGCTTGCCTGGAGGCAGTAAAGGCGGCCAGCGATAAAGGGATTACTATATCTACCGATTTGAACTACCGGGCAAAGTTGTGGAAATATGGAGGAGACCGGGAGGCTATCATGACGGAGCTAACCTCTTATTGTGATGTTGTTCTTGGGAACGAAGAAGATGCCGAAAAGCATTTTGGCATTAAACCTGAAGGCCTGGATATCACCACACAGGGGGAACATGTAAAAGCTGAAGCTTTCTTATCTGTTTGTAAGCAAATGATGAAAAAATTTCCCGGGGCAAAGAAAGTAATTACCACCCTAAGGGGGTCCATATCTGCCTCACATAATACCTGGGCGGGAGTGCTTTATGATGGCGAAGTCATGTACAAATCTCCTGAATATCAGATTACCCATATCGTAGATCGGGTAGGTGGGGGCGATTCCTTTATGGGAGGATTGATCTATGGGCTTTTGAAATACCCTGAGGATGATCAGAATGCACTGAACTTTGCTGTGGCAGCCTCTTGTCTGAAACACACGATAAAAGGCGATGCCAATCTGGTGACCGTTCAGGAGGTGGAAAAATTAATGGGGGGTGATGCATCAGGCAGGGTTGCAAGATAAGGGGATGTATTTAGGAATTAATACGGTAATTAGAGTGTCCTTGTCGCTCTTAAACTAAAACCCAATTTAAATGGCAAAATATTCAAGGCTGGAAGTTATCGCTGTGATGAAAGAAACGGGAATGGTACCCCTTTTCTATCATCCGGACCTCGAGTTGGGAAAGAAGGTGCTAAGGGCATGTTATAATGGGGGTGCCCGCTTGTTGGAGTTTACGGCTCGCGGCGATTATGCTTATGAAGTCTTTGCTGACCTTAACAAGTTTGCCCTAAAAGAGTTGCCCGGAATGATTTTGGGGGTTGGCTCTATCACCGATGGGCCTGCGGCCTCCTTATTTATGCAAATGGGAGCCAATTTCATCGTTACCCCGTCATTGCGTGAAGATATAGCCCTAATCTGCAATCGAAGGAAAGTACTCTGGTCTCCGGGCTGTGGATCCCTGGCAGAGATCAACAGGGCAGAGGAACTCGGCTGTGAGCTTGTTAAGCTTTTTCCAGGTTCTACCTACGGACCCGGTTTTGTCAAAGCGATAAAAGGGCCTCAACCCTGGACGAGCATTATGCCTACTGGAGGTGTGAGTACAGAAGAAGATAACCTCAGGGCATGGTTTGATGCGGGGGTTAGCTGTGTGGGAATGGGTTCTAAATTGATCAGCAAGGAGATTCTGGCCAAGGAAGATTTTGAACAACTGGAACAATTGGTAAGAAAGACCCTGGGTACTATTAAGAGTATAAGAAATAGAATGTAAATCAACTCGTAAAGTTCATTTAGGAGTTTGACTCTGGTTTTAATGCTTTTCATTAAAATCGCCTATGATAAAGTGTCTTTTTCTTTGCTTCGTTTCTTTTAGACAAGCAAAAGAAATGAAGAGTAAAACATATTGCGGGAATTGCTCGTACCAAGGAACTTCGCAACCCTCATTATCCATAATTAGCGCAAAAACACTCGCACATTTTTATTGTGCCTTCGGACACTAATAGCGGTATTTGGTCCTGATCCAATCCGCATTTTCAATGTATATGCATACCTTATTTATCGACAACTAAGCCCACTGTTGAAGCCTTGCTTCAAGACGCTTTATAAAATCCAAAGTTGGTTACAACGGTAGTCTTTTAAACTTCCTTCCAATTGTTTTGGCAGGATGTAACCTATTTTCCATTTTGTGCATAATAGGGCACAGCTCATAACCAATTATTCTATAACCAATCATGAAAACAATTTTTAAACTGGCCTTGGCGGCCATGATTTTATTCACTTTTTCCTGTAGTCCGGATACGGTTCTGGAGTCTCAAGAAAACCTGGAAGCTGTTAATGCTAAAGCTAAGAAAGCCAAAAAAGCCACGAGAGCCTGGCGTGGAAAATTTAGTAATGTAGCAGATCTCACTCAATCTATCGTAGCTTGTGAACCTGTATCTGAAGGAGTAGTATTAACAACGAACGTTATCTCTGGTAACATGACCCATTTAGGCAAAATACAGGAGGGAAGTTTTGGACGACCCCAAGACGGAACATGCTTTTTGACTGGTCCTAATTCAGTCCGCGTTATTTATAATGTTAACTATATCGGTGCACATGGTGATCAGATTACAACTGAAGAAGATGTTACCATAATCCTCGATTTTGATGCCGATCCTAATGGTTTTGTGGGAACTTTTGAAAACACTAAGGATGGGAATGGTAATCCTATACCAATTAAAATAATCGATGGTACTGGGAGGTTCGAAGGTGCAACTGGAGAACTGCTTTTCAAAGACGCGAGTTTTGGTCCTTCTGCTTCTGGTGATGGAACTGTAATTTCAACTTGGAGACTTATCGGGGAGATTACCTATTAGTAACTCCTTATAGTCCTCTTAAATGGGAACCCAGTCAAATCAGTTTGATTGGGTTTTATATTATCTAGAACCACATTAAACTTCGTTGTTGTCTGAACGGAGAATTACCTCCCTTCACGCAGTCGGGGAGTCCCGCCAAAACGTACCGAGCGAAGAAGAGTAAAATTATCCTTTTTCATTCTACTGGTAGGTTTTTCAGAAATAGCGATGCCGCCAGCGGAAGTGCGTTTCGCTTAGCGAAAAAGAGCATGCAGCGATAAGCGGCATTTGCGGTTTTGGTGAGAGCCAAAAATTTTCTAAAAACCTTCTTGATCTTTTGCTTCGTTTTGCATCAAGGCAAAATGAAGAATGTAAAGATGATGGCAATTACCTCTGTCGATTTTTGGTATGCGGGAATTGCTCTCCAGATAGCAATCGGGATTCGCGAGTCCCGCCGGAACGTTTTGAAAAAAGAAAAGCCAGAGCAATCACCCTGACTTTTCCTGTTTTAATTTCCTAAAATGGGATGACAGCCTTATCCCAATATTTCTAAGCTGGCCAATCAATAATTTGCCATTGAAGTACCTCGCACAACCTGCTTGGTTATGTACCAACCATTTTTGGCAGGATAACCCAAGGGCTTAAAGCCTCCCAAATACCCATATTATATTTCTGCTGGCTGTTCGATATTCAGGATCTTTTCTGCATAGCTTGACTGATCGTCCTCATGTTTAATTGTAAATCCTCGTTTTCTGAACATATGCAACATAACAGTATTTGCATTGAGTACCGTTGCATATACTTTACGGATCTTTCTCTGTTCGGCAATTTCCATGATCACGTTCATGAATTTATTACCCAATCCTTTGCCCTGATAACGATCTTCAACAAGAATAGCGAACTCTGCAGCCTCGTTGTTTGCATCTGAAACCAACCTCACAACACCAGCCATTCTATCCTCTCCATTTACGTTGACCTTAGCGATGAGGGCAATTTCCCGATCGTAGTCAATCTGGGTGAACCTGATCAACATATCATGGGTTACGGTACCCAGACTTTCAAAGAACCTAAAATATTCCGTCTGTTTTGAAATACGTTTGAAGAGTTCCCTTTCCATAGGCTCGTCTTCTGGTTTGATCGGACGAATAAGTGTTTTTGTGCCATCACTCATGGTCCATTCCCGGTTAAGTTCACGCGGGTAGGGCGAAATTACAAGATGTGAATAGGATTTAACTATTTCTGGTGAAACGGCCTCATCCAGAACAATCTTGGCATCAAGTACTACGCCACCGGTATGATCAACAACATACGGGTTGATATCTATTTCCTTTATCTGTGGAAAGTCCATGACCAGGTAGGCGAATTTGTACAATAAGAACTTTATGGCCTCTATATCTGCGCCCTTCATGCCACGATACCCTTTCAGAAGTCTGTAGATCTTGGTATCTTCTATGATCCTTTGGGCAAGTACCATATTCAAAGGAGGAAGTCCTACATTCAGGTCTTTGAACACCTCAACGGCTACTCCTCCCATCCCGAATACAATGATTGGCCCGAAAATCGGATCCTTTTTTGAACCAATTATGAGTTCGTATTTTTTATTGACCATTTCTTCGATCAGTACCCCTTTAATATTAGCATCCGGTTTTGCGGAAAGAGCACCTGCCATGATCTTTTTATAGGAAGCCATAGCCTCATCCTCATTCTGGATATTGAGTACAACGCCTCCGGTATCTGTTTTATGGGTGATGTCCTGACTTGCGATCTTCATAACCACCGGGTATCCTATTTCCTCACATTTAGCTGCAACTTCCTCCTCGGAAGTGGCCAATCTGTTTCGGGTAACAGGAATTCCATAATTCGTTAGGACCTCTTTAGCCTCGTCTTCAGTAAGGACATACCGCTTTTGGTCCATAATGGATTTAATCAGTTCATGATTTTTTTCAGTTTCGGGATTAAAACTCTTTGGAATGGTTGATGGGGTTTCATACAGAGCTTCTATGTTTCGGGTATATCTGTAC
>JABDRK010000199.1 GCA_013041785.1 Eudoraea sp. | reverse complement strand
TAATATTGGGATTGAAACTTTAAATAATGTACTATTTGAATTCAGATCCTCGCTGTTTATTTCAAACGAGACCGTATTTAAAATTTCCGTTACGTGTGACAAATTTACTCCTGTATTCAAAATCTGTAAGACGCAAAAATCCTTCTTAGACTCATCTTTGTCAAAGGAAACGTGTACACCATAAGATCGCGGGGTAAAGGAGATTATTTTAGATAACAAACTAGCAATTTCAGGTAGGAAGTCCTTTGGATGGTAATACGAAAATTGACTTGGGATAGAACTTTCAAAACTTAGATTAACATCTTGTCCTAAGGCATAAGGCTTTAAGGACACTACTACTCCTTTAAATAAAGCAACTAAATCTGCGTTTACCTTAAAACTCACTTCTTAATATTGCCTTTTATTTTGTGAACTATCTTTTATCGCTAAGTATTCTTGGTGAAGTACTTAAAGATACAAAAAAACACCTGTCCGGTGATGCGAAATGAATGGTTGCCGAGAAAGAACTGGAGAAAAAAGGAGCTAAATTCTACAAGATCAATCGGGGAGGGGATATCACCTACCACGGTCCCGGGCAGATCGTGGGTTATCCCATCCTGGACCTGGACAACTTCTTTACGGACATCCATAAATACCTCCGACTGCTTGAGGAAATGATTATCCTAACCCTGGCCGAATACGGTTTAAAAGGAGAACGCTCCGATGGGGAAACCGGGGTTTGGCTGGATGTAGGCACTCCGTTTGCCAGAAAGATCTGTGCCATGGGGGTGCGCGCCAGTAGATGGGTTACCATGCACGGTTTTGCTTTTAACATCAATACCGACCTGGGCTATTTCGACCATATGATCCCTTGTGGGATTAAGGATAAGGCCGTTACCTCACTAAACGTGGAATTGGGTAAGGCCACCGTGGATATTGAAGAGGTAAAACAAAAGTTACTTCGGCATTTTGAAGCGCTTTTTGAGGGGCGGGTAATAAAGGAAAAAGCCAGTGGTTAACACTGGCTCTCTAAGTCGTCCTGAATACTGGGAAAATTATTCTGTGAACCTGGTCAGCACTACCTTACTCATCAATTTCCCATTCTTGTTAAAAATGTCCTGACGGATCATCCCAAAGCCTTCGGCCAACCACATTTTTGAGGTATGGGAGGTATTTGCCATCATCATTTTCGCCTTGTTATCACTGCTAATGACGAAACAGTCAAACGTTCCTGCCTGGGTGGTAATGCTTTCCTGGCTTTCAACCTTTCTGTTTACCATATCAAAAGCCATGTTCATGCTCATGGCCCCCATATTCATCCGCATATTGACATTGGCATCGGGTAGGGTTTGCCCCACGCTGAGGTTATTGGGTAGTTCAATATCTGTTCCGGTCATTTCCATTTCCATGTCTCCGCCGCCGGCAGCTTCCATCATCTGTTGGTTCATCATTGACGAAAAATCGATTTTTACCACATTTTCCTCACAGCTGAATGTATAATCAGATTCATAGACAACCTTCCCGTTTTTGTCTTTGTGTTCCAGATTCATTTTGGCAATTGTTTTCCCTCCTTCATTGACCACATCCGATACGGTGTAGGTCACAATGCCTTCTATTTTGTCTTTTCGGTCATAGGAGGTGTATTCCATACTTTTACCTTCCTCCATGGGGTAATACTTACTGCAATTCTGTGCAAAGGCATTAGGCGCAAAAATCCCAAGCGCCAAAGCCAGGGTCCAAATTTTTTTCATGGTATATATTTTAAGATTTTTCATTTTAATGCGCGTTGTGGGAAGTACTTAAAGTTACAAAAAAGTGTTTGTACCAGGAAGGAAAAATGTGCCCAATAAAATAGCTGTACAGGGGTGGCAGCATCTGCCAAATGATTAATTCATCCGATACAGTATAAGATCCTTATCCTTTCCTTTTGTCACCAATTCCAGCTTCCTGTCGTTGTCCAGGTCATCCAAACTTATCCCCGCCGTACCATAAACCGGAAAACCAGGGATGCCCTTGGACTGGCTGTCAAAGAGGTATACCCTCTCACCCTGTAGGTCGGTCACACTCACATATATCTTGTCATACAGGTAGAAGATCTTTGGAGCGGTATAGACACCCAGTTCCAGGGTAATGGGTTTGCCCTTGATGGTAAGGATGTTCTCGGTGAGGGTGGCCAGGGTTTTGCTGGTGGCATCAATACGGTGAAGCGCATCCAGATTAAGCCTGCTCGCTGATAATTTGCCCTTGGTATCAATAGCGTACAGTCTTCCTGTATCATCTGTAAAGGTAAACTGGTTGCGGTACAGGTAAACCCTGTTGTCGGAAAAACTAAAACGCTGAGAAACGGGGACACGGGTTTTGCCCACCCGGTTTAATATTTCGAGGGACCCATTTTCTAACTGGAAAACCAGATAATCCCTGCTCCCAACCCGGAAATGCTGCGGTTCCCTGAGCACAGCTGCCTCTGCTTCTGTATAGGTAAATCCGCTTACGGTCTGTCCCTTGCGGTTGTACATATAGATCTTGCGACCCTGTGTGACCACAAACCTGTAATTCCGGTTGTTCTCATAATCAAATACGGCCAATGGATTGAGGTTACCTCCTTTAAAACTCATGGTAAAAGGTTCAACTTCTTTCCCGTTTCTATCCAAAACCAGAAATTGGTCATTAGTCGTAAAGGCGAGTTGCAAACGACCGTTCTTATACAGGTCTACCTGCTGGATGTCGCCCTGAATTCTACTATCCAGTTGTTTCTTCCAGAGGATTTTCCCTTCTCTGCTAATGAGATAAAGCTTGTTTTCCTCATCCTGCACTACAATTTCCTTTTTGCGGTTGCGATGGTTGATTACAAATTGGGGTTTTGTGGCTATCTCCCCATCAAGCTGCAGCCTGAAAACTTCTGAAGTGGTATTCAGGTCCGCTTTTTTATTCACCCGTGTAATGGCCATATTGTTCAGGGTAAAATCCGACCCGCTTACCAGTTGTCCGGTATAGGCATAGCCCTTTGGAAAGGAAACGGCCTGAGCTATATCACTATCCCTGAATATGGGTTCTTCAATCAATGCATCCATACCTTTGGCATCGGCAATGAACTGCAGGGAGGCTTCCCGGGACCTGAATTTTGCAGTACTCTCATATACCGGATTTAAGGCGTATACGGAACCGCTATTATATGCCTGAAGCAGCTTTTCAAGGGCCTGACTATTTTCAGCAAAGACAAACTGGTTTTCCAGTCGGGCTAAAAAATGGGCCTCGAAGTTGCTAATAAGGGGGTTAAAATAAGTATTCAGGAAATCCGTATCGCGCAGGGAAATGATTTCACTTCCCTGAAATTCTTTGCTCCCGGTTTGTTGCTGATCCAAAAATGTTTCAAAGGCCTCAGCGTCAAACATCCCCAGCACCACGATTTTTTCTTTGTTGAGGTAGATTATGCCTCCGGTTTCAACGGCCGAGAAAATGGGTTCCAAGTTTAATTCCTGATTCAGGTAGGCTTCCTGGTTGCGCGCGTACTCTGAATAGTCATCAAAAGAAAAGCTCAGTAAGGCATCCGCCTGCAAGGGCGCCAGGGCAGGCAGGTTACTTTCCAACGGACTGGTATTCCGAAACAAAGAGGCCCAGGTACGACTGGAATCCATTTGATAAACAATACCGCTGCCGGATACGGATGCCTGGCCCAGGTCCAGATCCATGCTTTGCCAGGTGGCAGGCAGGGAATCTGACCTGGATCCGTTTTTGTTTATGGGGAAAAACTGGATGAACCGATCCCCATAGGTTTTGCGATAAAGTGTGGCAGATTTTCTGGCACTGCTGGTTTCCATAAGCCTGGAAAGTTCTGTTGGAATCCTGTTATCCGTATTTCTGGAAATTTTCAGGAGTAAATCCGCTTTATCGGACCATAGGCTAATAGGTCCCTCGGTTGTGCTATAAAGTACCAGCGTATCCCTTGTGTATTTTGTCAATGAAATACCCGCCGGGGTAATGGTGTCTGACCGGACTATGGCTGTAGAATCTCCAGGAAAACGCGTTGAGGCCGTAAATGTGGCCATTAGCAGCGCCTCTTTGCCAGCAGCTTGTGATAAGCTTAGGAGCGCTGTACTGTCAGCATCCACTTCGTTCAAAAGCCCTGCAGTGCCTGTAAGATAGGATAAGACGGCATCGGAGTTGACCTGATCCAGATAATCGCAGTTTAGCAACTCACTCTTAAAATTGGACAGGTTCCGGACTTGCAGGATTACCGAAGCATTTTCGGGAATAAATTGGGTGTGCCCAATTTCATTTTGTGACTTTCTTGAACAGGCAGACCAAATCAGTGCAAGGGCTAAAAGGGTAATGCGGTATCTCATCGTAATGGTATTCGAGAATCGATAACAAAGGTAAGAATATCTGTATGCTGGGGAAGCTTAGAAATCAAGTCGCAGTTGTTCTGGCAGCAGCCTGAAACTTTTGCGGTGGTAAGGGGTTGGGCCATATTGTATTATGGCTTCACGGTGTTCGGCTGTAGGGTAGCCCTTGTTCTGTTTCCAGTTATACATGGGGTATTCCTCGTGGATTTTTTCCATATAGGCATCCCGGGCAGTTTTGGCCAAAACGGAAGCAGCGGCAATATGCATGAATTTTTGGTCGCCCTTAACAATGCAGCTGTGTGGAATCTTTTTGTAGGGGGAAAATTTGTTTCCATCTACCAAAATGAATTCCGGAGGCTGGGTAAGTTCATTAAGGGCCAGGTGCATGGCCTTTATCGAAGCATTAAGAATATTGATTTCATCAATTGTTCCCGGGAAAACATGGGCTACGGCAAAAGTCACGGCCGCATCTTCCAGCAAAGGTCGCAGGGCCAAACGTTGCTTTTCCGAAAGCATCTTGGAATCATTGAGGGTATCGTGCCTAAAATCAGTTTTTAAA
>JABDRK010000162.1 GCA_013041785.1 Eudoraea sp. | reverse complement strand
AGCGCTGTTAGCCCAGTTAGCGGCAGGGGGCAGGTTGGTGATTCCGGTGGGTGAGGAGGAACAGATCATGACCGTGGTAACCCGAAAATCCGAAAAAGAATTTGAGAAAATGGAATACGGGTCGTATCGCTTCGTGCCCCTGTTGGAAGATAAGAACTAAGACTTGGCTGTCTATTTCTTATACTGTTTCTTTATACGGTCCAAACTCCTTTTAGTGTCACGCTCTTTTAAAGTTTCCCGTTTGTCATAAAGCTTCTTACCTCGTGCCAGGGCAATTTTTAACTTGGCCAAACCACGGTCATTAAGGAAGAGGCTTAAGGGAATAATGGTAAGCCCCGTGTTCTTGACTGCTTTATGGAGTTTGGTTAATTCCTGTTTGTTCAAAAGTAACTTGCGTTCGGCTTTGGGACGGTGGTTGTAATGTGAAGCATGTGAATATTCATCTATTTGCATATTTACAACAAACAGTTCCCCGCTATCGTTGAATTCGCAAAAGCTTTCCGCTATAGAGGCTTTTCCCAGGCGAATGGATTTTATTTCGGTGCCAGACAATACTATCCCCGCAATATACGTATCCAGAAGCTCGTATTTAAAGCGCGCCTTTTTGTTCTTTATGTTGATGTTCTTCTGCATGCCCTGCAAAAGTAAGAACTATTACCGAAGGAGCATTTTCATAAAGTTTTCTTTAAAATCAGTTAAATTGTAATGATATTCCCATACTTGCGAATATTTCTAAAATTGATCTATGAAAAAATTGATATTGATTTTTGGTATTGTGATCCTGTTGGCCTGCAACGAGCGCGTAAAATCACCAGATGTTCAGGCACTGGTTGATCAGGCGATTGAGGTATCAGGAGGGGAAAATTATGCTTCAATGAAGGTTTCGTTTACTTTCAGGGAAAAACGCTATACCGGAGAAAATACTGCGCGCGGTAAAAAATATAGCCGTTTTTTCCTGGAGGATTCACTGGAAATTCTCGATATCCTGGAAGGAGGTACTTTCCAGCGCCAGCTTGATGGTAAGCCCATATCGGTTCAGGATTCAATGGCCACTAAATATGCAAACTCCATCAATTCAGTACATTACTTTGTAAGGCTTCCTTATGGTTTGAACGACCCGGCCGTTCAGAAACGTTATTTAGGCGCTGCTGATATAGACGGGACCGCCTATCACAAAATTGAGGTCACTTTTAAAGAGCAGGGCGGAGGAGACGATTTTGAGGACATCTATGTTTATTGGTTAAATAAGGAAACACTAAAACCGGATTACCTGGCCTATGAATTCCATATCAATGGAGGGGGGATGCGATTTCGAAAAGCCCTTAATGAAAGGTATGTGGAGGGAATTCGATTTGTGGATTATGAAAATTATAAGCCCAGGACCCCAGATGCAAACGTTTATGAACTTGATGAACGATTTGAAGAGGGTACCCTCGAACTCCTTTCAAGGATTGAGTTGGAAGATATCCGCGTTACTCCGGGCAATTACAATTAAAGATTAGCCGACTATCGATCGCCTTATCATTTACGATAGTTACTATAAAAAGGCTGCCATTGTCATAGTCGTCCATTGGCGCGTACTTTTCCTCGCCGATCATACGGTTAACCAGGTCAGGAGTCGTGTTGCTATGCCCCACCACCAAAACATTCCTGCCCAGGTTCTCCAGTTTAAAAGTTTCAATGTCTAATGTTGCCGGGTCGTAGTACTGTTCGGTGATTTCCTGCTTAATAGCGGCCGGGGCTGCAGTCATACGGGTTCTTTCATAATCCGTGGTGTAAATCGCGTCCAGGGAAACCTCATTGAGGATTTCTGCCCAGTGCATGGCCCTGCCCAGGCCTCTCTGATTTAATTCCGGATCAATATTGTCCGGATTACTTCTGTCTTTTTCAGCGTGGCGAATAAAATAAAAAGTGGAGACTACAGCTTCCGGGTTACCCAGCGTCTCTTTAGGTTCCTCCTTACATGAGAAAACTACTGTTAATAAAAATACGAAGATTAAAAGCTGATTTGTTTTCATACTGGCAGGGTTTAGCTAATTTTATCCTTCTGCTAAAAGTAACTGAAATTCAGTTAAAATAGTATGTAGAGATCCGATTTTTAGGGGCCAATGCGGAATAGTTTCTTTTTTATTACTCTCCTGACAGGAATCGTACAATCGATTGCCCAGGCACCTTCACTTCCCGTGGATCTGAGGCAGCACAACCTGACGGAGTTCAACAGCAGTTTGCTGAGCCCTGTATTTTCCCTGGATCGCAATCAGCCCCGATCCGTGGCTTTATGGAGCCGGTGGCAATGGCAGACGATTGACGGGGATCCCACAACGATCCTATTAAACTATACCCAAAAATTTACCCCGGAAATGGCTGGTGGCCTGGGGGTGTTTCAGCACAACACAGGAGTCTTTCTCAACCGGGGAGGCGTCTTGAATTATGCATATGCACTGGAACTTTCACCGGGAATCCAACTCGCAGCCGGGTTGAATTTGTTCGGGTATCAGCGCCAATTGGCGGATGATAGATTCCAGATCAATCCAGACATAATTTTTCCTCAATTTGGGGAATCAAATGACTTTATTGTGCAATTGGCCCCCAGTTTCCGTTTTCAGTTTGGGCAGTTCAGTTTGGGCATGGTCGTGGAAAATCTGATCGACTACAATCTTAGTGCTAATGAAAGCCAGGTGAGCGCCAATGGGAATATTTTTATGGGATTGGCAGGATATCGTATCCCGGTTAATCTCTTTGCGGATTCCGGATCCAGCTTCCTGCAGCCCACGCTGTATGTGAAACGCTTACCCGATTTTGATAATCAGGTAGGGATTACCACTTTATTTTCAACCCCCAGGTTTTGGGCGCAGGCCGGATTTAATAGCTTTTATGGAGTCTCGGGCGGAATAGGCGGTCGCTTTTTTAAGAAGTTTTCTATAGGCGCTCTGATAGAGTATGGGACCCAGTCTGATTTGCGGGATCAGGACCCCAGCTTTGAATTGGTAACTGCCTATACTTTTGGTCCTCAAACAATGCGAAAAAAGATTTCTGGATTTGAGGAAAAGGATGAGCAGGAAGTACTGGTTGATGCCATACCGGTGCCTGAAGAGAAAGATATTCCTGATACCGAACAAGTTGAATCTGAAGCCTTGAAGGAAGCAGCAGCATTGGCGGCAGCTGAAAAGGTGAGGGATTCCCTGGCCAAGATAGAGGAGACCAAGGCGATTTTAAAGCAGCAATTGAATCGCAGAAAACAACGTGATTCCATAAGGGCCGTTGAAAAACGGCAGGCAGAAATGCTGGCAGCGCAGAAAAAACAAAGAAGACTGGATTCCGTGGCTGCTGCACGATGGGAGCAAGCCCAAAAAGACCGAGCACAAAGGGTACAGGACTCCCTAAGAGAACGTGAAGCTGAACTTGCCGAGGCAGCCCGTAAAAAGGTGGAAACTTTGAAAACAGCCGAAAAAAGGGAGATAGTAACTCCCAGGGAAGGTGAAAAATATGAAGAAGCGGTCAACGAAGAAGGCCTTGAACCCGGCTACTACCTAATCGCCAATGTATTCGGAACCAAGCGTTATTACGAGGCCTTCATGAAAACACTCAGGGATAAAGGATTGAATCCGAAATCCTTCTATCGCGCAAGCCGAAAATTTAACTACGTTTACCTGGGTAGATACAATACCATCCGTGAAGCGAGACAGGCCAGGGATAGTAAGTTTAATGGCAGGTATACGGATAAAACCTGGATATTCAGGGTGGTGGAGAAATAGGGATGATTAATGCCTGATCTCCCTGTTGACCAAAACATCGAGGTAAGCTACCGTATTGATTAGGTATTTACGATCACCGGAAATGGTGGCCATGGTAACAGCTCCCTGCAGCATGGTGAATAGTTGCTTGGCGAATTGCAGTGGGGGAACGGGTAGTCGCAGT
>JABDRK010000349.1 GCA_013041785.1 Eudoraea sp. | reverse complement strand
GCATAAAGGTCGACATGAAAACGAAAATAAGGTGTGGGAATGGGGCGTTCAGTTTCAGCACGAGGATTTTAGGGACCAGCTACGGGAAGCAGAATTCCTGGATTCCCTTGGAATTTTTATACGGCCTCCCGGGCAAACCCCACCAAATAATGAACCAGAAACTCCCTTCGAGGGACCCATATTGCCCTATGAGGGCGTCAGTGCTCTTAATTTTGCCAAAACAAACCGTTTCTCCGGATATGCCCAATACAGCAACCAAACCCATTGGAAAGGCCAGGAAGTATATTACAATCTGGGACTGCGGGCTCAGTATTGGACCCTGAACCCAGATGGGCAGGAAAAGAGTGATCAGTTAGTCCTTAGTCCGCGCGTACAATTTGGTCTGAAACCCAGTTGGGAACAGGACATGCTCTTCCGGTTTGCAGCGGGCCTGTATCAGCAACCTCCTTTCTATCGGGAATTCAGGGCCGCTAACGGGGAACTCCAACCCGACGTCAGGGCCCAGAAAGCCATTCATTTGATTTTGGGACACGAATACAGTTTTGAATTGTGGAACCGGCCCTTTAATTTAACCAGCGAAGCCTATTACAAACGGTTAAGCGATGTAAACACCTATACCCTGGAAGACGTTCGTATCCGCTATGTAGCCAATAATGAAGCCAAGGCCTACGCCTACGGTTTCGATTTTCGACTTGCAGGTGCCTTTGTGCCGGGGACGGAATCCTGGTTGAGTTTGGGATACCTGAAAACAGAAGAAAACCAAAATGGAAGAGGCTATATCTCCAGGCCAACGGACCAAAGGATAAAGGCCGCTCTCCTTTTCCAGGATTATATCCCCAATCTGCCAAATCTGAGAATGTACCTTAACCTGGTTTACAGTACAGGTTTGCCCGGAGGATCTCCAAGCTATGCCGATCCGTATAATTTTCAGAATAGATTAAGAGATTACAGGCGGGCAGATCTTGGAATTTCTCATATTTTTGTAGAGGAAAACAACACCTATCCGGAAGGGCATTGGTTGCATGGCGTAGAGGAGTTAAGCGCTGGGTTTGAAATCTACAACCTGTTCAACAACCAAAATTCCATAACCAATACCTGGGTTCGCGATGTGGAAAGCAAACAACAATTTGCCGTTCCGAATTTTATGACATCCCGAATTCTCAATGTGATTCTGCGTATGCGATTCTGATAACAATGAAAAAATACATTTACATCTTAATCATGCTGACCTCTTTAACCCTCTGGGGTCAGAAGGATATTTACGAAAGTACCCGCTTTGACGAACTCAGCACCGATCACAAAACACTGGCCATTATCCCTTTCTTCACCAACCTGGACCTGAAGGAAAATCTCACCAAAACAGAGCTCGTCCGACTGGAAGAATTAGAAGGAAAAGCCGTTCAGAATGCCCTGGAAACCTATTTTGGCAGAGGAAAAAAGAGAAAGAAATTCTCTGTTGATTTTCAAAATATAGAAAACACCAACGCCCTGTTAGCTCAGAATAAAATTGACTACAGCAACATAGATACCTTTACCATTAATGAGCTTAGTGATATCCTGGGTGTGGATGGGATCATCAGTGGCAACCTGGATCTCAACATCCTGCTTTCACGTGGTGTTCCTGCTAAAATGAGTTTTATCGACTACCTTTTGGGTGATGCCAACTACGGGCGCATTGGGATCAAGATCAGCGATGGCAAAACCGGAAAACTCCTATGGAAGTACGAAAACGAGATCACCAAAAAATCGGGCCGGAATACCACGGATCTTATTGATAAGATGATGAAAAAAATGACTCGGCGTTTTCCTTATGATAAGGAGCGACAGAAAAACAAAAAACGAGCCTAGTTCTGCGCAAATTCCTTGAGGACTTCTATTACATAATCCACTTCTTCCCGGGTATTATATTTTGAAAACGAGAACCGCAAAGAGGGCTTTTTAAGTTCCTCCTCATCCAGGATCTCTGAAAGTACGTGAGATCCGCCATTGCTACCAGACTGGCAGGCACTTCCTTTGGAACAGGCGATGCCCTTGAGGTCCAGGTGAAACAATAGCATCAGGGCTTGGTCTGTGTCAAATGGCAGGCGCACATTGACCAGCGTATAGGTACTTTGCTCCAGGTCTCCGGAATGCCCGTTAAAGGCCACATCGGGAATTTCTTTGATCCGTTCCAGGAAATAGGCTTTTAATTCCTTAACATATTTCGTCTCGGCCTCCAGGTTTTCATAAGCGGCTTCGATAGCAGCTTCCAGGCCAACGATATCGTGGTAGGGTTCGGTGCCTGCACGAAATCCTCTTTCCTGAGATCCTCCAAGGATCAGGGGTTTTATCCCGGTGTTTTTTCGAATAAAGGCAAACCCTATTCCCTTTGGTCCGTGGAATTTATGCGCTGCTGCTGCCATAAAATCTATAGGAACCTGAGTAAGATCCCAGGGATAATGCCCTATGGATTGCACGGTATCTGAATGGAAT
This sequence comes from Eudoraea sp., assembly GCA_013041785.1. Lineage (GTDB taxonomy): Bacteria > Bacteroidota > Bacteroidia > Flavobacteriales > Flavobacteriaceae > Lentiprolixibacter. The sequence continues at coordinate 3,108 of JABDRK010000349.1, read as the reverse complement.
AATGCCTCATGCTCTTTGCATAATTGGGCAATGGCCTCCACATCAATCTTATTCCCAATTTCGTTGTTGATATGCATCAGACTGACCAGCTTTTTGGAACCATCCAGTTCCAATAATTCCTTGAGATGAGCCAGATCCGGATTTCCAAAGGAATCGAGGTTGACATACCACAGGGCTATTCCATACTCCTCCTTGAGCGCCTCGGCAGTATGCAATACAGCATGGTGTTCAATTTTAGAGGTAATGATAGTTTTTACCCCAAGGTCCCGCACAGCGCTGCGGAGGATCATATTGTCTGCCTCAGTACCCCCAGAAGTAAATATGATCTCCCCCGGTTGGGCATTCAGGTATTTCGCTATGGTCTTTCTTGCCTTTTCAACCGTGGTCTTGGCTGTCCTGCCAAAGGCATGCGTGGAAGAGGGATTGCCAAAGCAAGTGGCCAGTGCTTCCTGCATTTTTCCAATTACTTCGTCCCTTACCTGCGTGGTCGCGGCGTTATCGAAATATACTTTTTGCATGGACAGGTTTGTCGATTTTTAAAGGCTCTAAAAGTAATGAATTTTCACCGGCTACAAACTAACTTTAAAATCTTCTCGCTGGGATATTATATGCATTTTGAGTTACCTTTGAATTATGAAAAGACACTTGCTACTGCTTCTCCTTTTTAGTTTTTATTCCTGCAGTGATGGGGAACTACAGATAGATGTTATCGATTTTGACGACGTCGCTATTCAGTTCTGTGAATCTGAAACTACCCTGAACAGCACCGTATTTTTTAAAATAAGCGGTAGTGAGGCTTTAATTCTGGAGTTGCAATCGGGCTTATTAAAGAACGAAATTGCTACAGATACCATACGCAGTGCCGTACCCTCCCAATCAAATATTATCTATCGCTTATTTACCGAAACCGTAAGCAAAGACTATTTCTGTGCAGATATCCCCCCGATTACCCCAACTGTGGTTGATGAAGTCCTGGCCGAGGCTGGCGAGGTATTAATTACCACCATACAGTCAGACACAGATACTACCCAGTTTGTGCACAGTCTTATTCTTAAAGACATTACCCTGGTCAACGAAGAGGGGGAGCGCATTACCAATACCCAGATTGAGGATTTTGGCACGATAACCACACAGGAATAACCTTAGCCCGGATTCTGATAGATATAGATTTCTGTGGCCCCGGCACCGTATTTCTGGTAGTCGGCCTCGTAATAGGTGATATTGTCATACCTGCCGAAGAGGTATTTCAATTCTTCATACAAAACCCCTGACCCAACGCCATGGATAAACACCACTTTCTGTATCCGTTTCTGCATGGCAAATTCCAGTTTCCTTTTGGCCGTTTCTAGCTGCAGGTTCAGCATGTCATAGTTGCTCATGCCTTTGGTAGTAGGAACCAGCTGATGGATATGCAGGTCCACTTCCATTTTGGGAACATTTCGGTCCTTCGTTTTACGGGCCGGCGTCTTTTTGCGGGCAGGTTCTTCCTTTGTACGCTTGGCCCTGGCGGCTTCAAAATTGCTTACCCTGATTTGCTCCTTTCCGGGAACCTTTATGAGGGAGGTAGCCGGATAGATCATAGGAAACCCTGTCTCCGTCTCAATAGTCACCTGATCGCCATCAATCGCTATTACTCGCCCTGTGATCACATCATCCAGGGTTTCCACCATATCACCAGCTTGAAATTGCATCATTCCTTTTCTTTTGATTTGGTATCCCCATTCCCCCAGCTCACGGAGGTTTTATAAATTCCAAACATGATTAAAACAATTCCCAGGCTCATGGCATATTCCTGCCGCATCAGCTGGTCTCCCATTCCCATGAGCAAAGCCCCGGCAATTATCGACAGCAAATAAATGAACGGTTTTATTTTCATTCCATAAAAATAATAGTAATTTTCGGTAACCAATACACCCAACCATGCCACTTCTCAGTTTGGTTCTGGAAGAATATATGTTGCCTTGCCTTAGCAAACAGGTATTGGGTATGGCCTGTCCCGGATGCGGGATCCAAAGGGCTACTGCGCTTCTATTTCAAGGGGAATTCTGGGCGGCTTTCAAAATGTATCCGGCCATCTATCCCATATTTGCGTTGTTTGGGTTCCTGTTTGCCGATGTCTTTTTCAAAATCAAATATGCCAATCAAATCAGTATTGGCCTTATGATAACCAGTGTGGTATTTATCCTGGGTAATTTCTTGATGAATTTGCTTTAACTAACTAATTATTATGGAACAAAAAAAATTACCAAATGTAGTTGCCGGTATTGTACTGGCTATTATTTCCTACCTCTGCTGTTGCATGTATGGGATCCCTGCTATAATCCTGTCTGGTATTGGCCTGATCCTGCTGCGCTCTGACGAACAGAAATACAAAGAGAACCCCGAACTATATTCAAATTATAGTCAGCTTAGAACTGCAAAAATCATGCTTATTATCGGACTGGTCATTGGGGTACTATACCTCCTCTGGATGATTTATCAAATTCAGGCTGCAGGTGGCTGGGACGCTATGATGGAAAAATCAAGGGAGATCCTGGAACAATACGGAATCGAAGAATAAATAACCGACAATCAAATGGAACAACAACCTTTACCCGGGGCCAGTACAGCCCTAACCATGGGCATAATTTCAGTCGTTGGGGCTTTAGTGTGCTGCGGGCCTTTTGCTGCAATTTTTAGCATAATCGGTCTGAGCAGCGCAGGAAAAGCAGAACGGCTTTATAAAGAAAATCCCGGTGCGTATTCGGGTTCTGAAAGTGTAAAAACAGGCAGGATTCTTTCCTATATCGGCCTGGGGCTTTCATTGCTGATGCTGGTGTTTTTGATAATTTACTTCGGCGCTATACTGGCCTTTATCGGCAGCGGGGCCTTTGAAGGTAACTACTAAAAAAATACCCCTGGTTTTCCGGGGGTTTTATTTTGCAAAAAGGGGGGGATTAATTGGCAACCTCACTCATAAATTTGAGTCGGTACAGCCTGAGCTCTTCATCCTCATATTCCCCCTCAAATTCTTCAAGGGCTGCTTCAATATCGTCTGATTCTGCCTCCAGGAAGTAGTCGTGGATTTCTTCCTGTTGATCCTCATCAAGAATTTCGTCAATCCAGTAC
>JABDRK010000122.1 GCA_013041785.1 Eudoraea sp. | reverse complement strand
ACGCTTTCCGAACCGGGCTTCAATTAAATGGCAATCCTGTATCCCAAAGACCTCACAACTGCGTATAACCGCACTGCTGTTATGCATCTGAAAAACATCCTCCACGGCTACAGTGATAAAACGCGTGCGCAGTTCGAGGATGTCAATAAACCGCTGCCTCCTTTGGGGGGTAACAAAGGTTTCCAAATAATGAAGCAAGTCCGGATCACGCATCAGTCGAAGATAATAAAAACGTACCTTTAACAGTCAAGAATTCGGAATGTCCAAAAAGATCGTGGTATTGACCGGGGCGGGGATGAGCGCCGACAGTGGGTTGAAAACCTTCCGTGATGAGAATGGCCTTTGGGAGGGGCATGACGTGATGGAAGTAGCCTCCCCACATGGCTTTGCCAAAAACCCTGATCTGGTCCTTGAGTTTTACAACCAGCGCAGACGACAATTGCGGCAAGCCGCTCCAAACAAAGGACATGAAGCCCTGGCTGCCCTGGAATCCCATTATGCGGTAACTATCATTACCCAGAATGTAGACGACCTGCATGAGCGGGCAGGAAGTACAGAAGTCGTTCACCTGCATGGAGAGTTGTTTAAGGTTCGCAGTACAGGGAATCCCCATCTCGTGCTCCCCTGGAAGGAAGATGTTATTTTAGGGACCAAATGCCCCGAAGGCTATCAGCTCCGACCACATATTGTATGGTTCGGGGAGGAAGTACCTCTGCTACCGCTGGCAGCTAATATTACTACGTCGGCAGATATTCTCCTGGTTATCGGAACAAGCCTACAGGTATATCCGGCGGCCGGACTCCTGCATTATTCCCCTCCTGGCATACCCTTGTACCTTGTTGATCCCAGGCCAACACTTACGGCAGGAGATTTTCCAAACCTTAGGGTGATTTCCAAAACGGCGGCAGAAGGCGTGCCTACTCTGGTCGCTGACCTAATTCGTAAAGCAGTCTAGTTTTTTCCGCCCATTCAATCAGGGCCTTTTGCTGGGCATCAGTGAGTATAGCTTCTTCATGGGTCCAGGTATACTCCTTTAGTGGCATTTCCCGTTTTTCCATAACCTCTACTACTTCTTCAAGTTTGTGGTCTTTCTTTTTTGGAGAATAACTGTCCCATTCGGAAAAGTTTAAATGCCCTTTTCCGTGATCGACATGATCCGCCAACCAATATGAAACCGGGGCAATATTGTTATACCAGGGATAAACGGTATTGTTGCTATGGCAGTCGTAACAGGCTTGCTTCAAAACCATTCGCACCTCCTTTGGAGGGTTGGTTTCTGTTAAGAATGAGGCCAGATGGTCACTTGTATCTGTATTCTTTTCTGGTCGGTAAAACTGCATCCCGATCAAAATAATCAATAAAGCAAGGGCTATTTTTTTTATTATTTTCATGCTTGTTTGTTTGTGGTCGAAAATACAAATTTGTGTCAGATTTTAAACTAAAGGAATCCCTAAAAATTGTGGACGGCACCCTGGCTTCGAGGACTAAAATGGCTTCCATAATTACCAAAAACCCTGGCGAAATACCGGCGCTTCTGAGGATTGCTTTTTTGGATGAATTCCCTGTATCCAGCAAGGCCTGCTGGGTTTTGGAGGTAATGGCCAGAGATCATCTCAACATTTTGCTGCCTTATCTGAACCAGCTGATCCCTAATTTGGACAAGGCAACACTGGACAGTTCTGTGAGGCCCCTGGCTAAAATCTGCGAAAACCTGACCCTGGCCTATTTTCAAAAAAAAGATCCTCAGGTAATGAGTTGGCTTACCGATGCACATTTGGAAAAGATGACTGCCGCGTGTTTCGACTGGCTTATAAGTGAGCAAAAAGTAGCCCCAAAGGCCTATGCGATGACTTGTTTATATCATTTAGGAAGTAAATTTCCCTGGGTTCATCCGGAACTCAGGCAGGTATTGGAATTGAATTACCAAAGGGGAAGCGCAGCTTATCAGGCACGGGCAAAGCTGGTATTGCAGCAGCTCCCCAAAGGATTATGAACAGCAATAGGCGGATGCCCGTTCCAAGGCTTCGGGATATTGAGTATCTTTGCTTTTTTATTTTACGAACCTAATTACCTATCCCATGTCGTTGTCCAAACTTAATGCCATTTCCCCGGTTGATGGGCGATACCGCAATAAGACTGAAGCACTTGCGCCTTTCTTTTCGGAAGCAGCGCTTATCAAATACCGGATATTGGTTGAAGTTGAATATTTTATTGCCCTGTGCGAGCTGCCCTTGCCCCAACTATCTAAATTTGACGCCAAAGATTTTCACCAACTCAGGGAGCTTTACCTGAATTTTGAACAAGAAGATGCTACAGCGGTTAAGGAAATAGAATCGATTACCAACCATGATGTCAAAGCCGTAGAATACTTTATCAAGGAGAAAATGGATGAAATGGGCCTTGAGGAATTCAAGGAGTTTGTGCATTTTGGGCTCACTTCACAGGACATAAACAACACAGCCATTCCCTATGGTCTCAAGGCTGCAATGAATGACGTCTATGTTCCCCTGTACAACCAGGTATTGGAAAAACTGGAAAAACTTAGCGATGCATGGGAGAATATCCCCATGCTGGCCAGGACGCATGGACAACCTGCCTCGCCTACCCGCCTCGGTAAAGAAATACGGGTGTTTGTAGCGCGACTCAAAGAACAGTTCAACCTTTTGAATGATATCCCCAGTGCCGCAAAATTTGGAGGTGCAACCGGGAATTTCAATGCACATCAGGTGGCCTACCCGGACATAGACTGGAAAGCCTTTGGGAAACAATTTGTACAGGATAAACTGGGACTGCACCATTCTTTTCCTACTACCCAGATAGAGCACTATGACCATATGGCCGCCCTTTTCGATAACCTGAAAAGGATCAATACGATCCTCATAGACCTGGATCGGGATATCTGGACCTATATTTCCATGGATTATTTTAAGCAGCAGATCAAGGAAGGGGAAGTAGGCTCATCGGCCATGCCTCACAAGGTAAATCCCATAGACTTTGAAAATTCAGAAGGCAACCTGGGTATTGCCAATGCGCTATTTGAACACCTCTCCGCAAAACTTCCCATTTCAAGGTTACAGCGCGACCTTACCGACAGTACCGTGCTGCGGAATATAGGAGTACCTTTTGCGCATACCCTGATCGGGTTCAATGCCATGCTCAAAGGGCTGGATAAACTGATCTTAAACGAAGATAAAATCCGGGCAGATCTCGATCAGAACTGGGCCGTGGTCGCAGAGGCTTTACAGACCATTCTGCGAAGGGAAGGTTATCCAAAACCCTATGAAGCCCTCAAAGGATTAACCCGAACCAATGCGGAAATTAATCAGGAAACCATTGCTGAATTTGTAGCCACGCTGGATGTCACTGATGAAATCAAAAAAGAGATGCTGGCAATTCGTCCGGAGAACTATACCGGGATATGATCTATGTTATAAAAAAATCCCACTGCCTGATAAGCAATGGGATTTTAATGGTGGTTTTGATTGATGTTTAACCTTTCAGAAACTTGCCTATATCGCCTAAGGCATCTTCGTCATAGTCTGACTTTTGAATTGCTTTCATAAGTTGCATAATATAAGCCGGATTCATATCGTCTCCGAGTACCCGGATAAGCGCAAACCCTTTGTCGTCACTACTTCCATAGATCACCACTTCATCGATGGCATCATCTTCGCCAAGGTATTTGATAACTCCTTTGCCGTATTCGGAATTGAGTTTCATTAGCTCTTTGTAATCCTTATTTTTTAAGATGGCATTCACCTTGGCTTTTTCCGCAACATATTCCTCGGCATTAGCCATGGTTTTCTTGAACGCTAGCATATTTAACTTCCTCAGGGATTGCAGTGCTTTGCGCTGGGTTTCATCAAGATCTGCCTCCTCCAGATTCAGAATACTGGTGGGCAGGTCCAGGGAGATAAAATTCGGATTTTCCGAATTGTCCACATAGTACTCCTGAAGACTTTGGGTTGAGGAGCACCCCGCTATCAGTAGTGCACCAAACAGGGCAGTTACTGTGTATAATAATTTTTTCATCTTCTGTTGGTTTATGGATGATCAGAATTCCGTGAGGCAGCACCCAAAATGGACACTACCCCCGGCAATTTCTGTTTAATGTTTACTTGTTTTTCTTTTCGGCCTTGTTTAACTCCTGAGGGAGATCCATCTTCTTGGTCAGGGAACCAATTTTGGTAAGATCAATATCTCCGGTAAGGGTCAGCAGAACCGTTTCAATCTTGCGGTCGTTTACCTCCATGTCGATATTATTTATACCGGTCACGAACATAAGGAGCTCGCTAACATGGTCATCGTCCTTTCCTTTCTTAATGTAGAATTTAACGTTGGCGTCCTTGTCTTTGACACGCATCAATTCTTCCAGAGAGGCTGACCTCAGGTATTTGTCTACAGTCGCCTTCATATCCGCAGAGACTGCCTTGTCTTCGGTAACAAAGACCTTTAGTCCGCTAAGGCTTTGGGCGATATCCATAAACTCCCTGGCTTCAGGGTCATCTACGTCAACATCCATTTTAACCAGCAGGTTAAACATGTTTTTGTTGATTATCACGGAACTCACATTGTCCAGGTCTTCAAATCTGTCAAAGATGGATTGTGAAAATCCCGTCAGGGGCAATACTGCCATTAAGGCAATTAATACTAACTTTTTCATCACTGATCGCTTTTTAATTGTTTTTGTAAATTTTTTGTTTTGCTACTTCAAATTCATTCAAATAGGCCACTTTTTCGGTACCACGGTCCAAATTTTCGGCCAGCAGGCTTAAGGCCTTCCGGGTTTCCTGGTAGGCATATTCTGCTTCTTTTTGTTCCTGGTACTCCTTACCAAAGAACAGGCCAAAGGCGATGACAGCTACCGCGGCAACGGAAATCCACTGATAAATATATCTTTTGGTTTTTAGGGAAACCTGCCGGGTGAAACGCTCTTCCTTGGCTGCGGAGAAATATGTGAACATAGGGGCATACTGTTCAAGATGCGAGGCAACCTCGCCCTGGGTGAAGTAGTCCTTCAGTTCCTTTTCTTCGGCCGTTGTGGTGATGGCCTCAAAGTATTTCTCCAGTAATTTTTCTATTCTATCCGATTCCATAACGATGCTTTTCTAATAATTTTTCTCTTACTGCTTTACGGGCCCTGGAAAGGGTTACCCGCACAGCGGTGGGTTTCATTTCCAGTAATTCAGCAATTTCATCATAATCGTACTCCTCCACATCACGTAGCTGCAAGACTATTTTTTGCTGTTCGGGCAGCTCCTCCATAATACGCTCTACCCAGTTTACACTATCCCTGGCTTCTACCTGTTTCTGCAGCGACGACGAGCCGTCTTCATAATTGCTGTGGACCAATTTCAGATTACTTGACTGTTTGGATTTTAAACGGTCCAGGCAAAAATTCTTGGTCATGGTCATGGCAAAAGCCTCTACATTCTTGTATTTCGCCATGGCCTTATTATTGGTCCATAGTTTCATCAGAATCTCCTGGGTGGCATCTTCGGCCTCTTCTGAAGAGACCAGCAGCCTTTTCGCCAGGCGGTACAGTTTGTCCTTAAAAGGCATGACCACATTTAGGAATTCTGACTGTGTCATTGTTGGTTGCTGTATTGCTGTAGATACCATTCACGGTGTGTTACATAAGGAAGACGAAGTACACCGAATTTTGTTACAAAAAATTTTTTATTCCTGTAGATGTAAGTATTTTAGGTTGTTATTAACTAACACTCTGCTGCTTAATGCAGACCTTTACGTTCTTTTAAAGATAATGAATTTGGTAGTGTTTTAAGCTGCTGAGTTGTTATACTAATACGTGCACAAAAAATTGAACAAATGAAAAAGTACTTTTTACCCCTGCTGGTAGTAGGGCTCCTGGTGTTGGGATGCAGCAAGAATGATGATGATGGCTTTAGCGGCCCAAGAGACTTGGATACACAAAATTTTATGTGGCAGGCCATGAACATATGGTATTTCTGGCAGGCCGATGTACCCAATCTGGCAGATGACCGCTTTAGTTCTGACGAGGAATACACAGAATTCCTGGGTTCTGAAACAGACCCTGGTGATTTCTTTAACAACAAACTGCGGTTTTCCGGTGACCGTTTTAGTTATTTTCGCGATGACTATACCGAACTCACCCAGAGTCTGGCAGGTATCTCGCGAAGTAATGGCCTTGAGTTTAGCCTCACCTATTTCGATGACAACGATAACGACCAGTTAGATCCCGATGAAGCACTATACGGC
>JABDRK010000346.1 GCA_013041785.1 Eudoraea sp. | reverse complement strand
CAAGATCAAAAATTATGATGCCAGTCCGGATTACAAGGTGGTTTCTATTCCCATTCTGTATGAAATCAAGCGCGGTCATAACGGGCTTGAGGAAGCCTTGGAGTCCATTCTGAAACAAGCTGAAAACGCAATAGATCAGGGAACCAATATTATCATTCTCTCTGACCGCAATGTGAGCGAAGAAATGGCCCCCGTTCCTGCCCTACTGGCCTGTTCCTATGTGAACAGTGGTTTAAGAGCATTGGGCAAACGTTCCAAACTCAGTATCATTATTGAGTCTGCAGAACCCCGTGAAGTACACCATTTTGCCCTGTTGTTTGGCTTCGGTGCCAGTGCTATCAATCCATATCTCGTCAATGAGATCATCGCAGAACAAATCGAGGCACAGGACATTACGGAATTTACCTTTGATGAGGCTATTAAAAACTACAACAAGGCCATTGGAAAAGGAATCCTGAAAGTGATGAACAAAATAGGGATCTCTACCCTCAATTCATACCGGGGTTCCCAGTTGTTCGAATGTGTTGGTTTAAATACACAGGTGGTAGACCGGTATTTCCCAAATACCCCAACGCGGATACAAGGTATCGGGTTGTATGAAATCGAAAAAGAGATCTCCAAAAGACATGGTAATGCCTATAAAAAAACAGAAGTAGCCGCAAATCTGGACCTGGAAATAGGCGGGGAATACCGCTGGCGGCGCGATGGGGAAAAGCATATGTTTAACCCACTTACCGTAGCCAAGTTACAGAAAGCGGTACGTCAAAATGAACCGAGTACCTACAAGGAATATGCAGCACTGGTAAATGAACAGACCAGGAACCTGATGACTATCCGTGGTCTTTTTGAATTTGACAACTTTGATCCGATTCCCCTGGAGGAAGTAGAGCCCTGGACAGAAATCGTGAAACGATTCAAAACCGGCGCGATGTCCTATGGATCCATTAGTAAGGAAGCCCACGAAAATCTGGCTATTGCGATGAACCGGATTGGAGGCAAGAGTAATTCCGGAGAAGGTGGTGAAGATGCCGAACGTTTTTACCGGCACCAGACCGGGGACTGGAAAAACAGTGCCATCAAGCAGGTGGCCTCGGGTCGGTTTGGGGTCACGGCCAATTACCTGACCAACGCCCAGGAGATACAGATCAAAATGGCGCAGGGTGCCAAGCCCGGAGAAGGCGGACAATTGCCAGGACCCAAAGTGAATCCGGCCATTGCCAAAACCAGAAACTCCACACCTTATGTTGGCCTGATATCACCACCGCCACACCACGACATTTATTCCATCGAAGACCTGTCGCAATTGATATTCGACCTGAAATCGGCGAACCGGAAAGCACGGATTAATGTGAAATTGGTTTCCGAAGTGGGCGTAGGTACCGTAGCGGCGGGGGTATCCAAAGCCAAGGCCGATGTCATCCTGATCTCAGGGCACGATGGCGGTACCGGGGCCTCTCCCTTAACTTCGCTCAAACACGCCGGTCTCCCCTGGGAGCTGGGCATTGCAGAAGCGCAGCAAACTTTGGTTCTGAATGATCTGAGAAACCGGGTCGTCCTTGAATGTGACGGGCAATTAAAAACGGGGAGAGATGTGGCTATAGCCTGCCTACTTGGGGCAGAGGAATTTGGATTCGCCACAGCACCTTTGGTGGCTTCGGGTTGTATTATGATGCGCGTATGTCACCTGAATACTTGTCCGGTAGGCATTGCCACCCAGAATCCCGAATTGAGGAAGAAGTTTGAGGGCAAACCCGAACATGTAGTCAACTACATGTATTTTGTTGCCCAGGAGCTGAGGGAGATTATGGCAAAACTTGGATATCGTACTGTAAATGAAATGGTAGGACAAGTCCATAAATTGAATCGCAACCCGGCCATTGATCACTTTAAAGTACAGGGGATCGATCTCTCGCCTATATTACATGAGGTCGATGTACCCAAAGGGACCAAATACTACAACACCAAGAAGCAATCACATGATGTCCATAAATCCATTGAATTTGAAATTATTGAGCAGGCGCATCCTGCCTTATTCCGAAAAGAAAAAACAACCCTGGATTTCCCAATCCGGAACACGGACAGGGCTGTAGGAGCTATTATCAGTAATGAGATTTCAAAAATTTATGGAGCCGAAGGCCTTCCTGAAAATACCCTTAAGGTCAATTTTACCGGGGCTGCAGGGCAGAGCTTCGGGGCATTTGCTACAAAGGGCCTAACGCTTATTGTTAATGGAAATACTAACGATTACCTGGGAAAGGGCCTGTCTGGCGCACGCCTGGTGGTCAAAGTGCCGGAAAACTCGACCTTAACCCCTGAGGAAAACATCATCATTGGAAATGTAACGCTTTATGGGGCAACATCCGGTGAAGCTTATATCAACGGGAAAGCAGGGGAACGTTTCTGTGTTCGAAATTCCGGTGCCAAAGCGGTTGTTGAAGGGATTGGAGACCATGGATGTGAATATATGACAGGAGGTATTGCTGTAATTCTGGGTGAAGTAGGCAGAAACTTTGGCGCCGGGATGAGTGGCGGCATTGCCTTTGTATATGACCCCAACAAGACCTTTGAAAACAAATGCAATAAGGACACCCTCAATTTACTCCCGGTTGAAGAGGACAAGGATATTGCAGAATTGAAAGGGTTAATAGAAAACCATTATAACGCAACCCTGAGCCCACTGGCACAGCGCATTCTGGAAAATTGGGAGGCCTGCCTTCCATATTTTATAAAAATCTTCCCTGAAGAATACAGGCAAGCACTGATACGCCTGGAAAAGGAGAAATCTCAAATCATTTAGACACATCATGGGAAAAACGACCGGATTTTTAGAATACAAACGAAAGGTAGACCATTATGAAGCGGTCCCTAAACGCGTACAACATTTCAAGGAATTCACCATCCCCCTCAAGGAAAAAG
>JABDRK010000095.1 GCA_013041785.1 Eudoraea sp. | reverse complement strand
CAGGTATTTATTCAATCGAATCAGTAATGTTGTCCCAGCTGTCATACTTTTTATGCGGTAGCTTTTCGCGGTTTAAACATAAAGAACAAACCTATAGCGATAAACGGGAGGCTAAGCCATTGCCCTGTGGAAAGCAGGCCCAGTGACTCTTCAAAACCACCCTGACTTTTCTTGACGAATTCCACAAAGAAGCGTATCGTCCAGAGCAGGACCAGAAATAGGCCAAATAGGAAACCGGACTGGTTTTTTTTGTCCGTTTTCCAATACAGGAAATACAGGATCAGGAAGACCAGGATGTATAGAAACCCCTCGTAGAGCTGTGCCGGATGCCGGAAGGGAATGGCCTCCAGGTATTGTGAAAAATTCGGATCATTTTCAATGGCTGCATAAGCTGCATCACGGTTTTCGGCCTTAGTTATAGCCAGGGCTCTGCCCGCAGGCATATCATCAGAATCTCGCACAAAACGGGTAGCAAAAAGGAAAGATTCATCGGTTACTTTACCATTGATCTCCGAATTAAAGAAATTCCCAAGTCGCACACAAAACGCTCCCAGGGCTACCGGGATCACGATGCGGTCCAGCACCCACATCATTTTGAGGTCTTTGTGCTTCCGACTCAATAAGTACATCCCAACGATTATCCCAATGGCAGCACCATGGCTGGCAAGGCCTGTAAAACCAGTGAATTCGTATCCATTGATCAGTCCAAAGAGTGATTCTCCAGCTCTTTCCCGAATAGGCAATAGAATTTCGAGTAAATGGTTCTTGTAGTATGCCCAGTCGTAGAAAAACACATGACCGAGCCTGGCTCCCAACATGGTAGCCAGTACCGTATATATAAAGAGGGAATCCAATTGCTGAACCGAGCGCTTCTCGTTAAGGAATATCCGCTTCATGATAAACCAGCCAACTACAAAAGCTACGATCCACAGCAGGTTGTAATATTTGATTTGGAGGAAGCCAAGCTTAAACAGGGTGTCGTCAGGATTCCATGTTATTCCCAGATAGAGCATATTGGTGGATTTGAGGGGCTAAGATAAGAAAATAGATTGCTATCCGGAGGCAACTTAAAGGGATATTCTGGGTGTTAACTCAAGGTGTTAAACCTCGCTGTTTACTGATGTAAATGTGTGTTTGTTAGGCAGGTTACTCAGGGAACAGGATCATAGCCACTTCCTCCCCAGGGATGGCAACTCAGAATTCGTTTAATTGCCAGTTTTCCGCCTTTCCAAAGCCCGTGTTTTCTTAATGCTTCTATAGTGTACTGGGAACAGGTGGGGGAGTAGCGACAACTGGAAGGAGTCCAGGAAGAAATCAGCACCTGGTAAGCCCTTACAAGGAAAATAAAAGGAGCTGTCAGTATCTTTTTCACTTTGCGTATTAATTCGGGTTCGGGTGGCTCGTTTTACTTATCGGGTACTAAAGGTGGTTCCTTCCTTACCGTCTTTAAGCTGTATACCCAGTTCAGCCAGTTCATCGCGGATCTTGTCTGAGGTATCAAAATCCTTATTGGCCCTGGCCTCGTTTCGCAACTGTATCAACAGATTGACTACACCGGTTAGTTGGCCTGTGTCCTGTCCCTGATTCGTTGCGTGCTCTAATCCCAGCACATCAAATATGAAAGTATTGAGGGTATTTTCGAGCAACTGCTTATCTGCAGTGGTAATGGTACCCTTTCCTTCCTTGATAAGGTTGATTTGCTTAACGGCCTCGAAAAGGTGGGCAATAAGCGTGGGCGTATTGAAATCGTCATTCATGGCATCATAACACTTCTGGCACCATGCCTGAAAATCATAGGAAGATGTTTCGTGGGTTACTAGTCCGGGCAGTTGCTCCAGGGCATCCATTAGCCGAAGATATCCTTTTTCTGAAGCAAGAAGCGCCTCATTGCTTAAGTCAAGGATACTGGTATAATGGGCCTGCATCATAAAGAATCGAACTACGGTGGGAGTAAAGGGTTTGCTCAGGATATCATTTCCCCCACTGAATATTTCATTGGGCAAAATGTTATTTCCTGTGGATTTGGCCATTTTCTTCCCGTTCAGGGTGAGCATATTGGCATGCAGCCAGTATTTTACCGGTGGTTGCCCATTGCAGGCTTCTGCCTGAGCGATTTCACATTCGTGGTGTGGGAATTTTAAATCCATACCTCCTCCGTGTATATCGAAGGTATCTCCCAGGTATTTGGTGCTCATGGCCGTACACTCCAGGTGCCAGCCGGGAAATCCATCTCCCCAGGGCGATGGCCACCGCATGATGTGTTGCGGCTCTGCTTTTTTCCAAAGCGCAAAATCCTGGGGACTGTGTTTTTCATCCTGTGCGGACAATTCCCGGGTATTGGCAATCATATCTTCCAGCTTTCTGCCGCTCAGTTTGCCATATTCATAGGCCTTGTCGAATTTGCTTACATCAAAATACACCGAACCATTCTTTTCATAGGCAAAGCCTTTGGCGAGAATTTCTTTTATGATTTCAATCTGCTCAATGATATGACCTGTTGCAGTGGGTTCGATGCTGGGAGGCAGGAAATTGAATTTCTGAAGAATGTTATGGAAGTCCACCGTGTAACGCTGCACCACCTCCATGGGTTCCAACTTTTCCAGCCGGGCTTTCTTGGCGATCTTGTCTTCCCCTTCACCGGCATCGTCTTCCAGGTGACCGGCATCAGTAATATTGCGAACGTAGCGTACTTTATACCCCAAATGCCTCAGATAGCGGAAAATCATGTCAAAGGACATAAAAGTCCGGC
>JABDRK010000089.1 GCA_013041785.1 Eudoraea sp. | reverse complement strand
AGAACTTAAGCAGTGAGATATTTATGGCCGAACGCCTAGAACAGATTGCAGGGGAACTCGGGAAGCGTCTCCTAAAAAACAACCTGGCAGGCAAAACCATCACCCTAAAAATTAAATACAGCGATTTCAGCCAGCAAACACGTAGCAAGACACATCACGATTATATTTCGAGCCAACAAGAAATCTTATCTGAAGCAAAATCTTTGTTGTTTCAGGAAAAACTGAAAAATTCTGTGCGATTGCTCGGAATTTCCCTATCAAATTTAAACAACGAAAGACACCCTCAAAAAGAAGGAAAAAGTGTTTCCGTACAACTCAGCTTCGAGTTCTAAACCACCCATCAGGAGCAGGAGATTTTAGCCGGTATTTAGGAAATTTTTCGCATATCAGATGGTTGACAAGGGGGGCTGTAGCCTATTGAATTTCCTTATATCTGCATTTTTTTGTTTATTGTTTGCCTTTCTATTCCAGCTGTTTACAGGGTTTTTTTAAACAAAACTGTTAATCCTCTGCAGATATTTCATCACGTTTTACCCTTTTTATAGTATTGAATAAAAATTGCTATGAAAAAGAAAGTTTTTTATAAGGTATTTCACTGCTGAGAAACTTTCTTAATATAAAGACAAAACAAATTCTTTAATGAATTTTTCTTATGAACGAGATGCAGAATTTTGACAACGCCGCTTCCAAATTTTATAAGAAACTTGGAATAAATACACTCCCCTTGCTTTCCTGGGATATCTCAGGATCCCATTATCAGAAAGTTTGCGGATTTTACAACGACCTTGCCGATTTTTCTGCGCTTGCGGAGAATAATAAATGGGAAACTACAAAGGACATTGAAAATGCCCTGATGAAAGAGGGGCAGATTGTTTTGGTGACCGATGCTGATTTAAATATTGTAAAGGCTTCGCATAATATTTTTGGGATGAATGGCTATTCACAGGAAGAGGTTGTTGGATTAAAGCCAAACATCTTCCAGGGTCCGGAAACCTGCACCCAGACGAAAAGCTATATTTCCAAGGCCATTCAGGAAAAGAAATCATTCGAGGCCACATTGGTCAACTACCGTAAAGATGGAAGTCCTTACAAATGTTGGATCAAAGGAGAACCCGTTTTCAATACCAGGGGTAAGGTCGTAAATTTTATCGCCTACGAAAGAGAAGTAGCCTAATTTTTAAGGGGTATCAAGGTAATTAGGTTAAGCACCTAGAAAGCACAGGTTTCAATTTCTGTAACACGCAGGGTATTTACCATGCCCTTCTTTTTGATTGGCATTGCAGCCAGGCTGATAAGCATATCCCCAACTTCGAGGAATCCCTTTTTGCAGGCAATAATATTTACATCTTCAATGGTCTCGTCTGTAGACACAAATCTGTCGTAATAAAATGCCTTCACTCCCCACAAGAGGTTTAACTGGGTAAGAATTCGCTTGTTCGAAGTAAATACCAAAATGTGCGCGCTGGGCCTCCAGGCCGAAATCTGAAAAGCAGTATACCCGCTATTGGTTAGGGTAGATATTGCTTTGGCTTGTATCTCATTGGCCATAGTTGCCGCATGATAGCAAACCGACTTGGTGATATATCTTTTGGTTCTGATGTTTGGCGGATCCTGGGGAACCTTTATTAGGTCAGAACTTTCCACACTCTTTAAAATACTGGTCATTTTTTCGATCACCTGAACCGGGTAATTTCCTACGGAAGTCTCTCCGGAAAGCATTACTGCATCTGCTCCGTCCATCACGGAGTTGGCCACATCATTAACCTCAGCCCTGGTAGGGGTCAGGCTTGTAATCATGGTCTCCATCATCTGTGTTGCGATAATTACCGGAACACGTGCGCGTTTGGCGCGCAACACCAGTTTTTTCTGGATCAATGGTACTTCCTGGGCCGGTATTTCTACTCCCAGATCACCCCTCGCTACCATAAGCCCATCACAGTACGAAACGATTTTGTCTATATTCTTTACGGCCTCGGGCTTCTCAATTTTGGCCACAATGGGGATTTTATGATCCGCGTTTTCCTTGATCAGATTTTGTAAGTCGATTAAATCCTGACTGTAGCGCACAAACGAAAGAGCAATCCAGTCTACCTTTTCCCCAATGGCAAACAATGCGTCATCAATATCTTTTTCTGTTAGGGCTGGCAGAGATATATTGGTGTTGGGTAGGTTTACTCCTTTTTTAGATTTCAGGGGTCCGCCCTGTATTACCCTGGCTTTAACTTTACTTTTCTTATCAGATTCCAGAATTTCGAAAATGAGTTTACCATCATCGAGCAGAATTTGTTCCCCGGGATTTACATCTCTCGGGAAGCTACTGTAATTCATATAAACCCTTTCGGCATCTCCTTCGAACGGTTCTCCGGTTTCAAATGTGATTTCATCGCCCGGGGACACCACGACTTCTCCCGCCATGACCCCTACCCGGAGTTTAGGTCCCTGGAGGTCTGCAAGGATGGCCGTAAAAATCCCCAATTCTTCATTCAATTCACGGATCATGATGATACGTTCCCTTACATCCTCATAATCAGCATGGGAGAAGTTAATCCTGAAAACATCCACCCCTGCCAGAATCATTTCCCTTAGGATTTCCTTATTACTGGTTGCTGGGCCTAATGTGGCTACTATTTTGGTCTTTTTGCTCTTTGGCATGTCCTAAAAAATGAGATTCTCTTTCGACTTAAGCGTTGCTGTTTCAATTTCGTACACGGTAATTACGTGTGGTATAGCAAGTATTGCGGTGAGGATTTCCTCAGTTTCCATTTCCTCTGCCACCTCCGTTCGCAGCACATAATCCGCATCTTTGAATTCTGGTATCAGATAGTGCCGGTTCAGCCTGGGTTCATCGGGAAAAAGCTCTCCGGGATTGCCTATTTCCCTGGTAGTGCTTGAATTGCATATGAGGTGCCAGGTAATATCCTGAAGTTCATCTTTCCATTCAAAAAAAGGAAATGTCACATGTTGATCCAAGTCAAAGTCTGATTGAGCGCGTTTCATCCTTAGCTTTAAAGCCCCGTTGAGTCCATAAGCCATGGCATGGTCCTCCACGTTGCTGTGAATTGCGAAAAGACGGAAGTTGTCTTCACTATAATCCTCTAAAATCCGGTGTGTTATCATAGCCAGATCTTGTGGGCAAAGATAGGATTAATAAGTAAATCCCAACAGCTGGGTGTGTTGAATAACTGCCATCTTCCCACGAAATCGATTGCGTAATCCTTAAAATCCCGATTACTTTTTGGAGATCCGGTCCTGCAAGGCATAAAATGCTCTTTTAGAGGCTTTTTCTTCTGCCTTCTTCTTGGACGTAGCCCGGGCTTTGGCCATCACTTTTCCATTTATTGAGAGCTTTACGGCAAAATGCTTTACCGTATCAACCCCAGTGTCTTCATACACGTAGTAATCAAAAGCCTTCTTTTGTTTTTGACACCACTCAATTACCAGGCTTTTATAACTGATGACTTTCCCTTCCAGTTGCTCTATATCAACGTAAGGAATAATGACGCGTTGGTGGATGAATTTTTCACAGTAATTGTAGCCCCTATCCAGGTATATGGCCCCCACAAGGGCTTCAAAGACATTCCCATGAATGTTATCTCCGAAATGTGCTTTGGGAATTTTACTTTCCACATAGTGGATTAGATCGAGATCTTTCCCCAGTTCATTCAGATGCTTTCGGCTCACAATTTTAGACCGCATCTTGGTGAGATAGCCCTCATCTCCTGCAGGCACTTCCAAATAGAGATGCTTGGAAATAATAGTCCCCAACATAGCATCCCCCAGAAACTCCAGTCTTTCGTAATTCAGGGGATTCCCCTTTTTGTCGCGCCTATTTGCAGATCTGTGAAGAAAGGCTTTTTTGTAAATCCGCAAATTGCGGGGTTTAAATCCCAGAATTTTTGTCATCCCCAAAAAAAAATCCCCATCCTCCTTAGAATGGGAATTAAAAAATTTTGAGGCGATGTTCATTAGGTTTAGCTGATTTTCTTGAATATAACGCAGGCATTGTGTCCTCCGAATCCAAAGGTATTGCTCATTGCCACATTTACCTCGCGCGCTTCCGCCTTGTTAAGTGTCAGGTTTAACTTTGGATCAATATTCTCATCCACGGTAGTGTGATTAATGGTTGGCGGAACCAGGCTGTGCTGCATGGCCATGATTGAGGCAATAGCCTCAATCGCCCCGGCTGCTCCAAGCAGGTGACCCGTCATGGATTTTGTGGAATTGATATTGATATTTGGAGCGTGTTCTCCAAATACCTTGGAGATGGCCTTGAGCTCGGCTACGTCACCAAGTGGTGTGGCCGTTCCATGGGTGTTAATCGCATCAACATCCTCAGGTTGCAGGCCTGCATCACTAAGGCAATTCTCCATGACACGGACAACGCCAATGCCATCCGGATGTGGTGCGGTCATATGGTAGGCATCACTGGAGAGTCCTCCTCCTGCCACCTCCGCATAGATTTTGGCCCCTCTGGCTTTGGCATGTTCATATTCTTCCAGGATAAGTGCTCCTGCACCTTCTCCCAGCACAAAGCCATCACGGGTGGCATCAAAAGGCCTTGATGCTGTTTCAGGGCTTTCATTGCGCGTGGACAAGGCATGCATTGCATTAAAACCCCCCATTCCGGCCATAGTAACTGCAGCTTCACTACCCCCTGTGACCACAATATCGCAATAGCCCATGCGAATTGTATTCAAAGCATCTATGAGCGCATTAGCCGAAGATGCACAGGCA
>JABDRK010000084.1 GCA_013041785.1 Eudoraea sp. | reverse complement strand
ATGGCCCTTGATTTGGAGCAGTTGCAAATCCGACAGGCATTTGAAGCCATGGAACTTTTTCAGGCCCTGGCCCCTGTGGCCCGGGCATTGGAGGGAAAATTCTCTTCTCAGCTTGTGCTGGCCGGAGCCCTGGATAGCAATTTTAGTCCGGTTTTATCAAGTTTGACAGGTGATGTTCAGGCTGAGGTACTTACAGCAGATGTGAACTCAGAGCGTTTACCCGTCTTGTCTGGATTAAACAACACCTTCAACTTTTTTGATGTGAATAAATTGGACCTGAAAGGCTTGAAAACAGCTTTGGCGTTTGAAGATGGCAAGGTACGGGTGAAACCTTTCAGCTTTCAATATGAGGATATTGCCGTTCGTGTAGATGGAGGCCATGGATTTGACCGATCCCTGGATTACCAGCTCATCCTGGATGTGCCCGCAAAATATCTGGGATCAGAAGTGCAAGGGCTTATTGCGTCAATCGGACAACAAGAGTTACAGGATCTGACACTGCCTGTGAATGTGGGGATTGAAGGATCGCATACCTCACCTAAAATCAGTACAGACCTGACTTCCGGGATGGAAAACCTGACAAGAAGGCTGGTTGAGCTTCAAAAACAAAAATTGCTCAATAAAGGCCGGGACCAGGTACAATCCCTGATTGGCGATGTACTACAAAAACCTTCAGACTCTGTCCAGGAAAAAAAAGGGGGTAATGTGTTGAAAGGTGTCTTGAAAGACCTTACATCAAAGCCCAAGGACAGTCTTGAACAGGATAGCCTGAAAAAAGAAGAAAATCCCCTTGAAGAAAAAGCCAGGGGGCTGCTTAAAGGGGTATTAAAAAAGAAGAAAAAAGATACTGCGAAAACAGGGAACAACTAGTTCAACTGATCCCAAGGGATACAAAATACCCCTCACTACCCCTGATATTAAAAACGGTATTGTCTTCGAAAATCAAATACTGCCCTTTTATGCCTTTAAGAACACCAGTATACGAAGGGGTTTTGCTAAGGTTAAGGCTTATTACTTTTTCAGGGTATTGAAGCACCGGAAAGTCCATATGTATCTCACCCCCTGCATCCAAAAAGTATTCTTGTGTCTCGGCAGGAATGTAGGCTTTGAGCTTATCCCGCCAGGCCAGTAAATCTTCGTCGTCCACCTCGTTTTTTAACATTTTCCGCCAATTGGTCTTGTCTGAAACATGTGCTTTAAGCGCAACTTCGGTGATCCCTGCAAGATAGCGGTTGGGAACCTCAACGATCAGGATGGCTTCGTGTGCTCCCTGATCGATCCATCGGGTGGGCACCTGGGACTTGCGCGTTACGCCCACTTTGACCGAACTGGAGTTAGCCAGATAGACAACATGGGGCTGAAGTTGTACCTTTTTCTCATATTCCAGATCCCGGTCTTCCTTGTCCAGGTGGGCCTTACTCAGTTCGGGCCTCATGATCCAGTCACCGGCCAGGGGAGTTTCAAAAAAACAGCGCTGGCAAAATCCCTGCCGGTAAATAGGGAGGTCTTCCCCGCAGCGCAAGCATTGAAACTTGATAAAATCGATTTGCAGCTGTTTGTCCAACACCTGATTCACATTGAGGAAATCGTTTTCAAATAACAAATAATATTGGATGGGCTGCCCCATCTCACTTTGCATTTTCTGAAGAACACCCTGGTACTGCATAGGTTTTGACTACCTTTAACTCTATTTGAAATTACAAACTTTTCGGGCTATTTTTAAGCCTAACAAAGATATTTAAAAATGCCCATTCCACTGTTCAATTCCATAGCGTCCTGGCTTTTAAAAAAGCGCTATCATCAGATTGAACTTTTCCTGAAATACCCAGCGGAGGTACAACAGGAAGTGTTGCAGCAATTATTGCACCTGGCCGAGGACACAGAATTGGGCAAAAGGTATGAATTTGAATCCATCTCAGACTACCATTCCTATGCGAACAGGGTGCCGATTGCTACCTATGAGGAAATGGAGCCGCTTATTGAACGCACACGCAGAGGAGAACAAAACCTCTTTTGGCCTACCGCTATTAAATGGTTTGCTAAAAGTAGCGGTACCACCAATGCCAAAAGCAAGTTCATACCCGTAAGCATGGAAGCGCTTGAGGATTGCCATTATAAATCTGGCAAGGACCTGCTGTGCCTCTACCTCAATAACAACGAGAATTCCCAACTTTTTACGGGTAAAAGCCTTCGTTTGGGGGGAAGCAAGGAGTTATATGAAGACAACGGCACTTTCTTTGGCGACCTGTCTGCCATCCTTATCGACAATATGCCTTTTTGGGCAGAATTGAGCAGCACACCCAGTAACCGGGTTTCCCTGATGAGCGAGTGGGAAACCAAAATGCATGCAATAATTCAGGAAAGTATTCAGGAAAATGTCACCAGTTTGGCCGGTGTACCCTCCTGGATGCTGGTCTTGCTAAACCGCGTGCTGGAGGAAACAGGAAAAACCCATCTCTTTGAGATTTGGGAAAACCTGGAAGTTTATTTCCACGGTGGCGTCAGTTTTAATCCGTATAAGGAGCAGTACGATCGGCTTCTACCAAGAAAAAGCTTTAAGTATTACGAGATTTATAATGCCTCTGAGGGATTCTTTGCGATACAGGACCGCAATAATGAGGAAGATTTATTGCTGATGCTCGACTATGGGATTTTTTATGAATTCATTCCTATGGATGTCTTTGGCAAACCGGAACAAAAAACAGTTCCCCTTTGGGAAGTGCAGTTAGATAAAAATTATGCTGTGGTAATTACTACCAATGCCGGACTCTGGCGATATCAGATTGGAGACACGGTTCGTTTTACTTCTTTGAATCCCTATCGAATAAAAGTTACCGGGCGTACCAAACACCACATCAACGTATTTGGGGAAGAACTTAT
This sequence comes from Eudoraea sp., assembly GCA_013041785.1. Lineage (GTDB taxonomy): Bacteria > Bacteroidota > Bacteroidia > Flavobacteriales > Flavobacteriaceae > Lentiprolixibacter. Next base: position 7,801 of record JABDRK010000084.1, on the reverse strand, counting down.
CATTGAGAATGCCGAAGAGGCCCTTAAGCAAAGTTGTCGGGTAACCGGGGTTGAAATCAAGGATTATACCGTAGCCCCAATTTTTATGAAAGGACGGGAAAAAGGGGCCCATGAATGGCTGATAGAGTTTAAGGACATTCCTGAAAAGCTGGAAGGTTTCCGCGACTCCCTGGATCATGCCCTCCAATCCCTGAACTCGGATTATGAAGCCAAACGCTACAACAACATGACCTTAAACGAGCCTAAAATCCATATCGCCAGGAAGAACCTGTTCTACGATTGGCTCAAATCAAAGGGTAAATTGGGGGGGCAACACAAAATCCCGAGATTGTCCAATGACAGGGACTATATCGATGAATTACTCCAGATGAACCAATAAATGAGGAGAATTTCACATTTATGGTCATCTTCCCGACCCTAATACGGGAAATTATAACCTATTCATGACCAAGCGACTTGTAATTGTCTCTGATATGTGGGGCTGCAAAAAGGGCCTCTGGATTACTTCCTACCTGGGCTACCTGCAGTCTTATTTCGATATTTCCTTTTACGATTCCCGGGAATTGGCAAATCTGGATGTACAGCTGAACACAGCGGAAAAGCTTCATAAAGCTTTTGATGAAGGCGGTCTGGATACCGCCGCTACACAATTACTCAAATCAGAAAAAGAAAAGGAGCCTGGTCATTACCTGGCTTTCTGTGCCGGGGCAACCACAACCTGGAAAGCTGCACTTGAAGGGCTGCCAATCAAATCGCTATATGCCATCTCTCCATTTAATCTGGACGGATCCATACAAAAACCGGATATCCCTGTACATATTCTTCATGGGGAAAACCACGAGTTGCTTTTTGATGAAAAACGGTTTTCAGAAGCGGGATTGACCCTGGAAACTGTTCCCAAGTTCGGTCACGAACTGTATACGGATGAGAAGATCATTAGGAAAGTATGCCTGAACTTGCTGGAGAGCCAGTTTAATATTCGTTATAAGGAAGTGGGTTAAATACCGACTAAGAAACGGCTTTCAGCTTTTTGATGGTCTCGTACGAAAGTTTGCTTTCAGCATAAGGTTTTGAGACCTTGAATTCCTTTTCTTCAGTACTAGGTAATTCGAACATGGCATCGGTAAACACAGCTTCACACAGCGATCTAAGCCCTCTTGCCCCCAGTTTGTATTCTATAGCTTTCTCGACAATATAATCCAGTGCCTGTTCGGTGATTTTAAAGGTGATCCCGTCCATGGCAAACAATTTCTCATATTGCTTGATGATGGCATTTTTCGGTTCGGTAAGGATGGCCCTGAGGGTCTTCCTGTCCAGCGGGTTCATATGCGTTAGTACGGGCAGCCTGCCAATTATCTCAGGGATCAGCCCATATTCCTTCAGATCCCGGGGTATGATGTATTGGAGTACATTGCTTTCGTCCAGGGTTTCTTCAATTTTTGAAGCACTATATCCAATTGCCTGCATGTTCAATCGCTTGGTTATAATACGCTCTATCCCGTCAAAGGCCCCACCGGCTACGAACAGGATATTTTCGGTGTTCACCTCTATGAATTTCTGATCCGGGTGTTTTCGGCCACCTTTTGGCGGGACATTAACAACCGTGCCTTCGAGCAATTTCAACAAGCCCTGTTGTACACCTTCTCCGGAAACATCACGGGTAATGGAAGGGTTGTCACTTTTTCGTGCAATCTTATCCAACTCGTCAATAAAGACAATCCCCTTTTCGGCTTTTTCCAGATTGTAATCCGCCGCCTGCAGCAAACGGGTTAATATACTTTCAACATCCTCCCCAACATAGCCTGCTTCCGTAAGTACAGTTGCATCTACAATTGCCAGGGGAACATTGAGCATTCTCGAAATGGTTTTGGCCATAAGGGTTTTACCCGTCCCTGTCTGACCTACCATTACAATATTGCTCTTTTGTATTTCTACATCATCCTCTTTGGTATGAGGTTGCAGCAAACGCTTGTAGTGGTTGTACACGGCAACGGAAAGGACTTTCTTGGTGCGTTCTTGTCCAATAACGAAGGTGTCCAGAAACTTCTTGATTTCTTTGGGCTTCTTCAGGATCAATTCTGAAGTGAGGTCTTCATTTTTGGACTGTCGCGATTCCTCAGCCACAATACCATGTGCCTGCTCAATGCAACGGTCGCAAATATGTGCGTCCAGCCCCGCAATCAAGAGGTTTGTTTCCGGTTTTTTCCGGCCACAAAAAGAACATTCCAGATTTTCCTTTGCCATATTAAGGGGTATCTTTCAATTTCTATAACGACAGAAATGCTTTTTTGGTTTACCCCAACCAAATTTCTGAACGTTTTAAAAGGTATTAATCCCTATCCCGTTCCAGGATTTCGTCTATCATACCGTATGCTTTAGCTTCCTCAGCTTTCATCCAGTAATCCCGGTCACTGTCCTCATAGACCTTCTCAAAAGTCTGCCCGCTGTGCGCCGAGATAATATGGTATAATTCATCTTTTATTTTAAGTACTTCCTTGGCTGCAATTTCGATATCACTTGCCTGTCCCTGGGTTCCTGACATGGGCTGGTGGATCATTACACGCGAATGTTTAAGGCCGCTGCGTTTTCCTTTTTCACCTGCACACAACAGTACCGCAGCCATGGATGCGGCCATTCCTGTGCAAATTGTGGCCACATCGGGCTTGATGAATTGCATGGTATCGTAAATCCCAAGGCCTGCATAAACACTTCCCCCGGGGGAATTGATATAAATTTGAATATCCTTGGAGGAATCTGCACTGGCCAGAAACAATAACTGGGCCTGTACGATATTGGCAACCTGATCATTGATCCCAGTACCCATAAAGATGATACGGTCCATCATCAGGCGTGAAAAAACGTCCATGGCAATAGCATTCAACTGGCGCTCCTCTATAATATTCGGGGTCATACCCACCGGATACATACTTTCGAGGATGCTGTCATAGTAGGTGCTGCTAATACCCTGGTCTTTTATTGCGTAATTTTTGAATTCTTTGGCGTAATCCATGCTTATACTTATCGTAATTTAAAAAAAGGTGCCGAAAACTTGCGTTTCGGCCTTGTAAAGATACTCAATTCGTCAGGAATTTTCAGCGTTCTTCAGGGGGCCGGAACAACCTGCTCCCGGAGCTATCCGTAAACTTCCTTAACAAAGTTATCGTAAGTAACTTCCTTAACCTTTAAATTGGCTTTTTCCTTGTAAAGATCCAGCAGTTTCTTGCTCATTAACTGCTCTGAAAGCCGCTTAACTTCATCCTGGTTGCTGAGGACCCGCATAACAATGGGTTCCAATTCCTCATCTTTGGGATTTGTCTGGCCGTATTGGGCCATTTGTGATTTGATAAATCCCTTGGCAAACTCCTTAAGTTCGTCAAACTGAAGTTCGATATTGTGATCTTTGATGATTTTCCCTTCAATGAGCTGATAGCGCAGCCCTTTTTCAGAATTCTCGTATTCGTCCTTGGCTTCGGCTTCGCTTAGCTGTTTTTCACCTGTCCTTTGAATCCATTTTTGCAGAAATTCTACAGGAAGTTCAAATTTTACAGCCTCAATAAGTCTTTCAGTTACATCGTTCAGCAATTTCTGGTCAGCCTGCTGTTCGAACTGCTTTTCGGCATCTTCTTTAATTTTCGCGCGCATATCCGCTTCAGAAGATACCGCACCTTCCCCGAAAAGACGGTCGAACAATCCCTGGTCCAGGGCAGCCGCTTCACGATCATTGATTTCTTCGATGGTGAAATCCACCTGGATATCCAGTCCATCTGCCTTTTCCCGGGCAATCCCCAGGGCGCCAGATAACAAATAGGCTTCCTTAAATAAGCCTTTGGTCTTTAGGGTGACTTTATCCCCAACTTTTTTACCTAAAAGGCTATCCAGGGATTTTTTGGTTTTGATTTTATCGAGTTCGATCGTGGTTTTATGGTTGATTTCTTCCTCCTCGTTTGTGAAGGTTCCTGTAACCTCAAATCCTTTTTCGATTTCCGATTTGTTTACCAGTTTACCGTATTGCCTTTTGATTCGGTCTACCTGCTCGGAAACCATTTTCTTGTCGGCCACGATTTTATAGTGGGGGATACTCTTTTTGGTTTTCAGATTAACCTCAAATTCAGGAGCAAGCCCAAGTTCAAATTCAAAGGAGAATTCCTCTTCATCCCAATTAAAATTGTCCTGCTGCTTGGGAAGCGGATTGCCAAGCACATCCAGTTTTTCCTCGGTAAGGTAGTTATTCAGGTTATCCTGAATCAGCTTATTGACCTCATCTACCAGCACAGCCTTTCCATACTGTTTCTTTATAAGACCCATAGGAACCTGCCCTTTACGGAATCCGGGGATATTCGCCTGCTTGCGATAATCCTTAAGGATTTTATCTACCTTATCCTGGTAGTCCTCTTTGGAAATGGCCACTTTTACAACTGCATTTAAATCGTCTATCTGCTCTTTGGTAATATTCATCGTGATTTGCAATTTTAATTCAGACGGCAGGGCCCGGGTCTCCCAGGAACCATAACCACTTCTGATTTAGGCATGCAAAAGTAGGGTATTTTAGGAAGTTCAACAAGTTTTACGAGCTTGAAAAACAGCGCTTCTCCTCAGCTTTTGTTTTCTGATTTCAGAAAGGAATGCAGGATAGAATTGAGGAGGGATAATAACAGGCTGAACAGCAAGGCCCACCAGATAGTACTGACCGAAAACCCACCTATGAGATAGTCTGCAAGTAGTATGATCAAAGCATTAATAATAAGGAGAAAGAGCCCTAATGTGAGGATAGTAACAGGCAATGTAAGTATAATGAGAATGGGTTTTACCAGGAAATTGAGCAGACTCAACACTACAGCAACAATCACAGCGGTAAGGAAGCTGTCCACGGCAACACCGGGTAATATGTTTGCCAGGACCACTACGGCCAGGGCACTCAGCAATAATTTGAGAATAAAGTTCATAGTTAAAACTAAAAAGGTACCGAAAACGTTCCGGCACCTTTAAAAGTATAAAATATTTTGGTTTCTACTTAATGTAGAGCCCTGTATAATCGAGTGGATTAACCCCGGGAAGGTTTGATCCGTACTTGGCATTAATGGCTTCTACAATCGCATTAGCTAACAATGCAGATCCCCTTGGTGCAGGGTGTACCCCATCCAGAGAAAATCCTCCGCCAGTTGCAAACTCATCTGTCACTACGCTTCCATCGCTTAAGGGCGCCCCCTGGGTGGCGATGACATTTTGATAGGAATTTACATCAACCAAAGCAAGATCATACTGCGTGGCCAGGGCTTCAATCGTTTGGTTGTAAGCTGTAGTCGCGGTCTCTACGGCTAATTGCTCTTCAGGGGTCAGTATCCATTGATCTGCCAGGGGAAGGGAGACGCCTTCCACAGAGAACTGACCTGCGAGATCTGCCGGCAATCCCTGAGCGACTAAATTCTGAAGGGCGTCTGTATTTACTGTTCCGATGATACTGGAACTGGTTAATACGATCAGATCTTCAGCGGTCGCCTGTCTTGCCTGTCCATAAGTGGCTCCCAACAAGTTGGCCACAAGCGAAGCAGCCTGGGGCGGTAATCCAAACTGTGCGATAAAGGCCTCAAATGTCGGTAGATCTGCAAGCAGGGCCCCTGCAATGGTAGCAGATAGATCTGCAAGGTCCTCGTCTATAATGACCACGGCACTTGCCTCTGACTCAGAAAAGACAACTATCCGATCTGTTGCCCCTATTGCCCCATAAATTTGATTCAAAGCACCAAATATGGTGTTCAGGAGTGGAATCTGTGGCCCGAAATCAGGATTGGTTGGATCTAAAGGGTCATGGGGAACGGTTGTGAAATAGGGAAGGGCTTTTACATCGGGAAGGTTTACGACCACTCCATCGGCTCCGTTTGCAGTTAGGGTCACTAACAGTCCGTTATAGACATCGGCAAAAACAAATGGATCTGTAATATCCGAGCCTCCATAGGTGGTAGGGTCCAGATTGCCTGTCTGATCTACTCCGGAACCTCCCGAAGCAGCAAAACCTAAAACGTCATTGTTTCCTATCCACAACGTAAAAAAAGTGGGATTTTGTACCGCAGCATCCCCAATAATCGTTGCACTGGGGGAGCTTGCAAAACGGGCATAATAGGGATTGGCCAAACCAGCGGCTACTCCGGCTACATTTCCGTAACCCTCGGCAACCAGGTGGAAGCTTTTGGCTCCGGGTACGCCCATGTTGTTAAAAGACCCTGAAAGCACGTTTGAGATCTCTGTAGTCCCGGTGCCACCTACAGGTGTAGGGGTAGGGGACCCGGAAGAGAAATCCAGGATTAATCGATTGCCCAGGATGGGTTGTCCGCCAAGGGTGGCGCCACCCAAATTGTCTGCCATAAACGGAATATTAAAAACACCGCCCCCGGCTAAGGCAAAATTCTCTGCCAGCATATTGGGGAATGAATTCGTTTGTCCGTCAATAAATAAAGCATTATCCGAGTACCCCGCTGTGATGGAGTTACCTACGGCCACATAATTTGAAAAGTTAGCAGTACCACTGGTGTATACAATCGGGTCCGGATCCGGAATTTGATCAACTACTACATCATCATCGCTACAGGAAAGCAAAAAAAGTCCGCCAAAGGCGAACATCCATAAAATCTTTTTCATTTCGTTAGTTTGAATTTAGTTCAGTTAAACTACCGTAAAGGCAGTGTTAAGCCAAATTTAACCAAATTTGGGAGACGTACAAGAGAAGCAGACATAAAAAGGAAGTTGATGACCAACCAAATGGGAATCAACTGTTTAAGAATTCTGCTGAGAACTGCATAAATTCTTGCGGGTTTTCGGCATGCAGCCAATGCCCGGCATCGGCAACGGTTTCCATTCGCGCATTTGGGAAGTGGTTTATGATGCCGGCGTAATCATCATCCGAAACATATTCAGACCGGCTTCCTCTCAGGAACAGGACCGGGCCGTTAAAAATAGCTCCTGAATCCAGGGCATCTCCAATCTCTTCCATTTTGCCTGCCAGCACCCTGAGGTTGAACCTGAAGTCGAGTTTTCCTTTCTCCACCCAGTGCAGGCTTTTAAGCAAAAACTGCCTGATACTCCAGTCGTGCAGGTCCTGCGCCAGGGCAAAGTCGGCAGCACTTCTCGACCTCAGTTTTTCTTCCGGTATGGCTAGCAGGGCATCCAGGATATACTGGTGATGGGGGGGATAGAACTTTGGGGCAATATCGGCAACAATTAGTTTATCAATGCGTTCCGGGTGGGCACAGGCAAAGGTCATGGCCGTCTTGCCTCCCATGGAATGTCCCAGGATGTCTACCTTATCCAGTTTATAATGTTCCAAATAGCGTACGAGGTCATCGGCCAGGAGGTCATAGTTAAAATCCTCAGACCAGAAGCTTTTTCCATGATTGCGCTGATCTAACAGATGCACTTCATAACCCATTTTTACAAATTGGGTCCCCAGGGTTTTCCAATTGTCAGACATGCCCAGAAACCCGTGTAAGATTAGCAACGGCTTACCCTCCCCCAGAATATTTGAATGCAGGATTTTCATTATTTGAGTCGGTGTAGGTACATGTTAACCACATTTTCCAGGCCCAGGTAGATTGATTCACAAATCAGTGCATGCCCAATGGATACTTCGAGCAGGTGTGGCACCTCTTGTTTGAAATAGGCAATATTATCCAGGTTAAGATCGTGCCCGGCATTCACTCCAATACCCAGTTCATGGGCTTTTTCGGCAGCCTTTGCAAACGGAATTACACCTTTGCTGTTTCCTGAGGCATAGTCTTTGGCATATTGTTCGGTGTAGAGCTCTATACGA
>JABDRK010000076.1 GCA_013041785.1 Eudoraea sp. | reverse complement strand
CCGGAAATACTAAAACAAAGACTTATCTCACCGGGTACTTCCTGAAGTACCACGTCGAATTCATAACAGTGCATATAAAGAGAAAATGATCAGATAATCATTTATAAAATTACAGCACACATAAAAGTGTCTAAGGACGATCAAAATGAGTTATTAAAAAAGTTATTAACAATTTGGAGGGAGGGGTAGATTCTTCGAAAACACCGCTATTAGGTCGCTTAACGTATCTGAACGGGTCTTCAATCTTTTGTTTCAGTACCTTTCCAGCCGGAAGAAGGCCCTGTATCTTGCTTCTTCCGGATGCACTCCTGGGACAGGAATGAATGAGTAATAAGCCAGAATTATCAAAAGAAAAATATTTCCAAGTAGGTCATCAGAAGTAATCTCTACGATGATCTTTCCAGGGTGATACAAGACCTTATGGATATTGATGGTCGGCAGGTAGCCGTAGGGGCCTTCCTTTGTGTATTTGGAATTTTAAAGAGTATGTTTTTCAAAAGCCGACCATGCAAGTGCGGCAGGTCCCAGGACAGCATCGGAACTTGTTGTATTTGATGTCAAAACCTTTACCTTCCCTTTGTAAGCGCTAAAAAGCCGTAGTTCCATAAATTTTTTAATGGGATTTAGCAGAATATCACCTGCTTTGCTCAAACCTCCCGATAAAATAAAAGCCTCCGGGTCTAAATGGGCCACAGAATCCGCCATTTTACCCCCCAGTATCTCTCCTGTTTTATTAAATGCCATTATTGCAATTGTATCGCCTGCAAGTGCTGCATCAGAGATGTGTTCCCCTGTCATGTCCTCGAAACTGATCTTGCGCAAAGGGGAATCCTCGCTCATCTCGGCAATGAGTTCAAAAACTGTGCGCCGTATACCAGTCACTGAGGCATAAGTTTCCAGGCAACCTCGCAATCCACAATTACAACGACGACCGTTAGGATTCACGTTTACATGGCCGATTTCCCCGGCCATAGCATGTTCCCCTATCAAAAGCCGGCCTTCGGATATTATGCCGCTCCCAAGTCCGGTACCCAAAGTCAGAACCACAAAGTTCTTCATGCCCTTTGCAGTTCCAAATTTCATCTCACCCAATGCGGCGGCGTTGGCATCGTTGGTAAGTACAACAGGTAATTTAAACATCTCCCCAATAACTTTCGAAATAGGTGTAAGAGGCCCCCAGTTTAAATTTGGCGGATTTTCAATATTCCCAGTAAGGGAATTTGCATTAGGTGCCCCAATGCCTATGGAAATCAATTTGTGGGTGGAATCCATTCCGGCAGTTAATATTTTGATTTCGGATTTTAGCTTTTCCACAAAGATTTTGAAAGGGTCTTGCGCATTTGTCTTAAAAACCCTTTTCTCCAAAATTTTCCCATTCTCATTTACTAGCCCAATTTTGGTCAGGCTACCTCCGATATCTATTGCCAAAACTATTTTCTGTGCCATTATCAATCATGTTTCAGGACAAATTAAGCCAACTTTTGTCTTATGCAGTTTGATTTATAACATTTTATAATTTGTTTGCTATTAGGGATAATGAATTAAATGAAACTAACAAATCAATTTTTTTATTTCCCGATACAGAAATTCGCAAAGATATTACCCAAAAGGTCATCCGAAGTAATTTCCCCGGTGATCTCCCCAAGGTGATACAGGGCCTGCCGGATATCTATGGCAAGAAGATCCCCGGGAATACCTTCGTCCATGCCTTTCTGCACCTTGTTTATTTCCCCTAACGCTTTGCCCAGCGCTTCATAGTGGCGAGCATTGGTTACTATGGTTTCGTTTTTCTGCAAGGCCCCGGTATTAACCAGGGCAACCAATTGTTCCTGTAATGTATCCAGCCCCGTTTGCTTAAGTGCTGATAAAGGCAGAACCTCCAATCCCGTTTTTTCCTTTAGTAGCTGTAGGAGTGCATTGAATTTTTCCTGATCGATTTGGTCCACCTTATTGGCCAGCAGGATCAGGGGTTTTTCTTTTCCCTTTTCCCGCACTTTTTCTATGTCCTTCAACAGGACCTCCGTTTCGTCAAGAAGTTCCCCGGCCTCAAACAAGAATAGTACTACTTCTGCTTTTTC
>JABDRK010000064.1 GCA_013041785.1 Eudoraea sp. | reverse complement strand
ACATTGACGATTTTGATCCTGATGTAATCAGGCAAACGGGCTGCCTTGAAAAGGGGAGCGTGAGCTCTGCAAATATTGAGAATAATACCTCCTGGTTTGTGTTCCGTGCAGGAACTGATGGGCGGATTGGATTTGATCTGGAAGCCCTTCCTTCACCCGGCGGGATAATTACGGCAGAATGGGATTTTGCCCTTTATGGTCCCGATGTGGATTGCGGTAGTATCAGTAATGGAACAGCGCAACCCATACGTTGTAATTATGAAGTGAATAGTACCAGTTTTACTGGTATAGGGGTGAATCCGGAAAATGGTCAGGAAGGGGCTCCTTCCCTTACCGGAAATCTGAACACCTATGATGAATGGATCGATGTGCAGGCAGGGGAGATATACTATTTGCTTATAAACAATTTCAACACCAATTTTAATGGAGATCCTGAAGCGTATACCTTAACTTTTACAGGTACTTCCGTAGATGCAGATCAGAATACAGCCCTGGATTGTACCTTGAGAGACGAATTCCTGGGACTGGATATCGTGGCCTGTGAAGGAGATCCGGATATTGTCCTTAGCGCTTTAAACTCACCCGCCGGCCCTAATATTGCCAACGTAACCTGGGAGGTGGATACAGATGATGACGGAACAATAGACGCAGTTCTCGCATCGGGTGCCGGGCAAACAACATACACAGTCACCAGTCCTAACTCCGGCCGGTATTTTGTGACCATACAGGACACTTTTGGTGCAACCATTACGGATGATATTCTGATTACTTTTTACGGAACCCCGGTGCTGGATCGTATTGATGTCCTGGACGATTTATCCGACAACAATACCATTGAGGTTTTCGTTCAGGGTAACGGCAGCTATGAGTATGCCATCAATGGCGGGGAATTCCAGGATTCACCCGTATTTGAGGATGTCCCTCCCGGACAGAATACTCTGGTGATCAATGATAAGAATGGCTGCGGAACTACTAACCCGATACCGTTTCTCGTGGTGGGTTACCCCAAGTTTTTTACACCAAATGGTGATGGGATACACGATGCCTGGAACATCCTTGGAATAGAAACCCTGACAGATCCTGTGGTATTTATTTTTGACCGATACGGGAAATTACTCAAGCAACTTGATGAAACCACCGTAGGATGGGATGGCACCTTTAACGGAAGGCCCATGCCTTCATCGGATTACTGGTTCCGACTGGAATACGAACGTGATGAAGGAGGGATTCTTGTAGCCAATACCGTAAGAACGCATTTTTCATTAGTACGATAAAAAAACCCGGCGCCTGGCCGGGTTCTTGTTTTATCTCCTCTTTATTTCTTAGAAGTTTATCGTATACCCAAGGGATATATTGGTGTTTATACGATTCACATTGGCTGCATTGGTAAGGCCTATATCAAACAATTGCTGGTTTACTTCCTGTTCGCTCCTGCTGAAGGCAATGTCCAGCCTGCTGGCACCAAAATTATATCCAAGTCCACCGGAAAATGCGGTGAGGTCTCCTATCCCCCCATTATTAGTTCCGCCATCAGCAAACGGGCTTTCTTCAAAACGATAGCCTCCGCGAAGGCTCACCCGGTCAATGCGATATTCCCCACCTATGCGGAAAGAGGAAACGGCATCCAGTTCGCTGGCGATCAATTGGTTTTCTGAAGCAAAACTTGGATCGGAGGTAGGTCTGAGTTCCGCCTGTGACATGTCCTGGTATCCGTAATCAAAGCTTATTAGTCCTTCTTTTCCAAAGATCAATGCCATACTCCCTGTTAATTTTCCGGGGGTTTTAATGGTATATCGCTCGAAAAAGTTAACAATGTTGAAATCGATAAAACCGATGTCGCTATCGGCTAAATCCGAATCGATACGTTGTGAGGTGTCATCGGTGAGACGATACCATGTTGGGGATTGATAACTTCCCCCAATCCTCAAGGTTTCATTCAGCTTCGCTATGGCCCCCAAACTAAAGGAGAAACCTGTGCCTTCTGTGTGTAAAAAGTTGTCGAAATTCACAAACTGTATCGGGGAAGCAACGTCATAGCCCCGTTCACTGAACTCGGTATATTGATCATAAACCACTGTATGGAAATTAAGGGCAGCCCCCAGGTATAAATTGTCCTGGTACTGAGACCCCAGGGCTACGGTGAATTTGCTATTGAACCCACTGGTGCTCAACAGATAATCCTGGCTCACCGAACTGTATTGCGCATTGGAAACGTAGGCGGTATTGTTATCATCGCTGTCATCAACAGGATCTATAACCCCACCATAATAACCCAAAAACGCCTGTTGTTCGGCAAATCCAAGGCTGGACCCGATATCCAGGTAGGCATTTTCTATGAATTCTCCGTCCCGTATCAGGATATTGCCGAAAGGTACCCCCTGCGCTGCAGATAAAAAGTAATTGTCGATACCCTGGGTGCTGTTTCCCTGGATAATGATATCATTGTCAAAGTTTTGGACCAGATCGTAGTTAAAAGCAAGGGCCACTTTTTTCCATTCACTGTTCGATCCGTTATCCTTAAAAACAAATACCCCACCTAACTGATTTATTTCCAAGGAGTTGAGATCGGTATTAATGAGGCTATTGCCATATATGGCGTCGTTATCCCGGTTATAATTGGCACCGGATATAGTAAACAGGCTGTTGTTAAATACCGCCACTCCGGCCGGATTCACATTTAAAGCCGACATGTCGCCCCCAAGGGCTCCGAAAGCCCCACTCATCGCCTGGAATCTTGGGGTACCCTGCAAATCTTCAGTGCCGTATCGCAGGACATCATTTATATTTTGTGCTGTGGCGCCAAAACATACCAAAGCCAACAGTAGTGTTAAATACCTTTTCATCTTTTTGTAATTATGAGTTAAGAATAATTAGGATGATTATTGTCTTCCTCTGCTGCCTCCTCTGCTGCCTCCTGATGATCTTCCTCCTGAAGATCGTGAAGAACCTCCGGAACTGCGCATACTAGAACCTCGTGAACTGCTGCCCGAGCTCCTGCTAAAGCCAGAACTCCTTGAACTGCTTCTGGAACTCCTGCTAAATCCTGAACTCCTTGAACCTGAAGAACGACTTCCGGAACTTCGGTAACCTGAAGTTCGGCTACCCGAACTCCTGTACCCTGAGGTACGACTGCCTGAGCTTCGGTAGCCCGAGCTTCGGTTTGCAGAAGGTCTGGAGTAGCCAGGCCTTCTGGATGATCCACTATACGTACTTCTTCCAGACCGGACAGTTCCGCCAGTATTTCCGCGATAGGTATTACTCCGTGTCGAGGTTCCGCTATAAGAACGGGTGCCTGCGGATGATCTGTTGCTGTTATATCGTGGACTGACCCGTGAACTCCTGCTACTTCGGTAGGATCTGTTCCGTTCAATTGCGTCTGCACTTATACTTCTCCTGGATGACAAATTACTACGACTGCTCCTGCTTCTGTTAACAGCACTGCTGCGCGTTAAATTAGAGCGCCCACTATTAGTTCGATATCTTGTGGAGGTACTTCCTGATCTGGCCGTGAGGTTAGATCTGCCCCTTAGATTATTTGCGGCAAGGGTATTTCTATTGTAGAATCCTCGACGGCTTCGGTTGTAGGCCCAGTTTCCATATCCGCGACCGTAGTAGGGATAGCCGTAGCCACCTCTCCAGCCCCAGTTATTCCAGCGGTTCCAACCCCAGCCGTAATTCCAGCCCCAGTTGTTCCAGCCCCAGCCGTAATTCCATCTCCATGGACTGTAAAGGCCGCCCCAATACCAGGCACCAACACCCCAGTAAGGATCCCAGCCCCAGTTGTTCCAGCCCCAGCCGTTATCATAAAAGTTAATAGAAACATTAGTGGGATTGTCTCCCCAGCCGCCGTAACCGGCATAATCGTTATTTTGTTCGAAGTAATTCCCTTCCTGATCAAGGGCAAGGCTGTCGTTTTCCACCCCACTGTAATAATCATCGACATCTGTGAAGACCTCATTTTCCATGATTTCATCCAGCTGCTCGGCTTTCTGGCCAAAATAATCGCCATAGATCCCGTCACCCTCCTGTTGCTTTTGGGTTTGGGGTTGTACGGATCTTTGTACGGGTCTTTCCACGGAAACACGTTGGGTACCCTGATCATAAATCCCATCATTGTCATAATAGGAAGCCTGCTGGTAGGAACCACAGGAAATGGCAAATATCCCTGCTAAAAAAATCAGGGCTATACGACGAATTCCAGGTTGGGGTAGTATATACATCATGGCCATAAAATTATATTGTTGAACATTTGAAAAATGGTTAGTTTTACCCAACTATTTTTGTTAATAAGGTCACAATATTTGTGCCAAACTATAATCAATGGGTAAAAATTTAACCAAACGAAGTGAGGATTATTCCAGGTGGTACAATGAACTTGTGATCAAGGCTGACCTGGCTGAAAACTCCGGTGTTCGCGGCTGTATGGTCATTAAACCCTATGGTTTTGCCATATGGGAAAAGATGCAGGCAGGCCTGGACAAAATGTTTAAGGACACCGGGCACCAAAATGCCTATTTTCCCTTGTTCATTCCCAAGTCGTACCTGAGTAAGGAAGCCAGCCATGTAGAAGGATTTGCCAAGGAATGTGCCGTGGTAACTCATTATCGCCTGAAGAATGCGGAAGACGGAAGCGGAATTGTAGTGGATGAAACGGCCAAACTGGAAGAGGAACTCATCGTAAGGCCAACTTCTGAAACCATTATCTGGGATACCTACCGCAAATGGATTCAATCCTACCGGGATCTGCCGCTACTGATCAACCAGTGGGCGAATGTTGTGCGCTGGGAAATGCGCACGCGCCTATTTTTGAGGACCACAGAATTCCTCTGGCAGGAGGGCCATACCGCTCATGCCAATGAACAGGAAGCTATAGACGAAGCAGAATTAATCCTCAACCTCTATGCAGAATTTGCCGAAAAACATATGGCTGTACCCGTAATCAAAGGGACTAAAACGCCCAGTGAACGTTTTGCAGGTGCCGTGGAAACCTATTGCATAGAAGCACTAATGCAAGACGGAAAAGCGCTGCAGGCAGGGACTTCCCATTTTCTTGGTCAGAATTTTGCCAAGGCCTTCGATGTCAAATTCGCAACTAAGGAAGGAAAACAGGAGCATGTCTGGGCCACTTCCTGGGGGGTATCGACCCGACTGATGGGCGCCCTCATTATGACCCATAGCGATGATAGCGGCCTGGTGCTCCCACCGGTATTAGCTCCTATTCAGGTGGTTATTGTACCCATTTACAAGGGTATGGACCAGTTAGAGGCCATAGATGCCAAAGTAGCGCCACTGGTGGAAACGCTAAAAACCAAAGGTATTTCCGTAAAATATGACAATCGGGATACCCATAAACCCGGCTTTAAATTTAACGAGTACGAGCTTAAAGGAGTACCGGTAAGGCTGGCCATTGGCCCCCGTGATCTTGAAAGCGGAACCTATGAGGTGGCCAGGCGGGATACCCTTGAAAAGGAAACTGTTGCTTCTGAAGCCGTAGTTGATAAAATTTCCACCTTATTGGAGGAAATCCAGGAGAATTTATTCAACAGGGCCGCTGCATATCGGGATGATCGAATCACTATTGTTGATGATTACGAGGAATTCAAGGCTGTTCTGGAAGCTAAAGGAGGTTTTGTAGCCGCTCATTGGGATGGTACTCCGGAAACGGAAGATCGCATAAAGGAAGAAACCAAAGCGACCATCAGATGTATTCCCCTGGAGGGTTATGCAGAAACCGGTTCTTGTATGGTAACCGGTAAGCCTTCAAGGCAACGGGTGCTTTTTGCCAGGGCATATTAAAGCTTTCTAAAAATTGGAATAGGGGGTTGCGATAGTAAAAAATATTTGTATTTTTGCGTCCGCTTGGATAAAAGCGTAAGGCCCGTTCGTCTAGGGGTTAGGACGCCAGGTTTTCATCCTGGTAACAGGGGTTCGATTCCCCTACGGGCTACAAGTAATCAGGAGATATAATATTATTATTTCCTTTACGATATTTTTTTGGCCCGTTCGTCTAGGGGTTAGGACGCCAGGTTTTCATCCTGGTAACAGGGGTTCGATTCCCCTACGGGCTACGATGAACCGGGATTTTAAATAGGAGCATATCCGGGTTTTTAATAACAATATTAAGTAGAAAAACATGGCAAATCACAAGTCGGCTTTAAAGAGAATCAGAAGAAATGAAGCGGTACGTCTGCGTAACCGCTACCAGCACAAGACTACGCGTAACGCAATCAAAAAGTTACGTAATGAAACCGACAAAAAGAAAGCGGAGGCTTTGTTGCCTGCGGTAGTCAGCATGATAGATAAGCTGGCGAAAAGAAACATCATTCACGGGAACAAGGCATCTAACCTGAAGAGCAAATTAACGCGTCAGGTAAGTACCTTGTAAAAACCGACATAAAGAGTTAGGAAACCCCGGCAGCAGACCGGGGTTTTTTTGTTTGGTATTCCATAGTTTTTGCCTATCGCCTCACCCCACAAAGTTTAAATGCCTTGCCTGTAATAAAAAAGCCCAACTGCACTTGGTGGAGTTGGGCCTTACTTTTTAAAGATAAGTGAAGTTCTACTGATTCATTGTCATCAGGAACTCCTCATTATTCTTGGTTTGCTTGATGCGTTGTTCCATGAATTCCATAGCTTCGATAGGATTCATATCTGCCAGGTATTTACGCAGGATCCACATTCTTTGGACCGTGTTTTCATCAAGGAGCAGGTCATCCCTACGCGTAGAAGAAGAAACCAGGTCAATCGCCGGGAATATCCTACGATTACTTATCCTCCTGTCCAGTTGCAGCTCCATATTACCGGTTCCTTTGAATTCTTCAAAGATTACCTCGTCCATTTTGGAGCCTGTCTCCGTAAGGGCCGTGGCTATGATCGAAAGGGATCCGCCGTTCTCAATATTACGTGCAGCGCCGAAGAAACGTTTAGGCTTGTGAAGCGCATTTGCGTCAACCCCACCACTTAATACTTTACCGGATGCAGGTTGTACAGTATTATATGCCCGTGCTAATCGTGTAATGGAATCCAGCAGGATTACAACATCGTGTCCGCATTCAACCAATCGTTTGGCCTTTTCCAGTACAATATTTGCTACCCGAACATGTTCTGTTGCCTCCTTGTCAAATGTAGAGGCCACTACTTCTCCGCGAACATTCCGCTGCATGTCGGTTACCTCTTCAGGACGCTCATCAATCAGCAGAATAATCTGATAGACCTCAGGGTGGTTGGCGGCTATTGCATTGGCAATGTCCTTAAGCAACATGGTTTTACCCGTTTTGGGCTGTGAAACAATCATTCCCCGTTGTCCTTTACCAATAGGGCAGAACAGGTCTATGATCCGTGTGGAAATATTACTCTGGCGCTCGGCCAGATTAAATTTTTGCCTGGGGAATAGCGGAGTAAGGTGCTCGAATGCTACCCGGTCCCTGACTATCTGCGGATCCAACCCGTTGATCTTATTTACTTTAATAAGTGGAAAGTACTTTTCCCCTTCTTTGGGAGGGCGTACATTTCCCAATACGGTATCTCCGGTTTTTAAACCAAAAAGCCTGATTTGCGATTGTGAAACATAGATATCATCGGGTGAGGAGAGATAATTATAATCGGATGAACGCAGGAATCCATATCCATCCTGCATGATATCCAATACCCCCTCGCTTTCGATGATGCTATCAAACTCGTACTCCGGTTGCTTGTATTTATTCTTCAGGTCCTTGTCAAAGTTGCTGCTTTTCTGTTGCTGATGCTCTTTTTTCTGATAAGGCTGTTTCTGTTTGGGGTGCTGCTTAGGGCTACCGCCTTTATGGTGTTCTTTCTTATGCCGTTTATCGTCTCTTTTCCCCGCGCTATGGCTTTTTGGGGACTCCGTGCTTTTTGCCTGGACAGGTTTTTCAGGGGCCTTTTCTCCTCTTGAGGCTTGTTCCTGTCCGTTAGTTGGAGCCACTTTTTTGCGTCGTGGAGCCGGTTTTGGCTTCTCTTCTGCTTCGGTAACTGTTTTTACCGCCGCAGGGTTACTTGCTTGTAAATCAAGGATTTGATATACCAAATCCAATTTTTTTAGGCTTTTGTACTTGGGGACTTTTAGGCCTTTGGCAATTTCCTGTAATTCCGGAAGTTTTTTCCCCTTTAATTCTGAAATCTCAAACATTCAGTTATGAATAAATTTATGTTGAATAAAAATGAAGTGTGTTGTTACTTGGGTATTACTCGGGAAAGATATCCCTGTAGGTAAGTGAACTAACTAATAACGTGGCAATAATACGAATTATTTTCCAAATCCACTTCTTAAAGCATAAAGAATCCATGTAGTTGCCCTAAAAGGTGAAGGCGTAAGAATTGTCTGCTGCAGTTGGCCTGCTCATTATCGATACCTGTCGATTTTAATACTTTTTTTCGAGAATTGATTTTCAGGAACTAAAAAGTGCCGTATTTTTGCCATTCCATACAGAAAATCGTGATTCAACGTATTCAAACCGTATATCTGATTATTGTTGCCCTGATCGCAGGCGGCCTTCCTTTTTGGCTCGCGCTTTGGACGGGGGAAGACGGGACAGCTGTATTTGCTGCTCAGATATTATGGATTGCGCTGGCATTTTACGGGGTTGCCCTGTTGGCAATAATTGCCATTTTTATGTATAAGAACAGAAAAAATCAATTTGTGATCAATAGATTGAATCTCATATTGAACCTTTTTTTACTAGGATTTTTCGTTTACCGGTCCCTAAGCTTATCTGGAGAAACTGCCGTTTCTGAGAAAGGTATTGGGATGTTGATTCCTGTTTTTTCTATCGTTTTTCTGGCCCTGGCAAACAAGGCCATCAAGAAGGATGAGGAT